>NZ_JAMYNE010000026.1:0-82451 GCF_040318915.1 Mesorhizobium sp. M0991 | reverse complement strand
CCCAATGTTACGCAATTTGATAGCCGGATTCGTGCGCAACGTCTGCTTTCTGGCAGTCCCTAATTGCGCTTAAATGTCCGACTTTAGGCGCGAAGCGGCTATTCGCGGCTCGCCATCTGGAAGTCGGGTCACCTTGCATCGTCCCGACTGCCTTCAATGCCTGAGAAGGGGCTGATCGTTGAGAGTTTGACCCCTCAAAGCCACTCCAGGCGCCGGCCGTCCAGCCTGAGCACGCGGTCCTGCGGCACTTCCATGCTGACCGCATCTTGTTCGGACATCCCCAGCACGAAGCGGAACAGCGCGCGCATGACGCCGCCATGGGTCACGCAGACCGTCTGGCGATCGAGCGCGTCGAACCACGGCTTCACCCGTTCGAGCAGCATCTGATAGCTTTCGGCGCCCTCGCCGGGCGGCTGGAAATTCCATTTGTCGAGGCGGCGTTGCCTGGTTGAACCGGGATTGTTCGCCTCGAGTTCGGCAAAGGTGAAACCCTGCCAGTCGCCAAAGCTCAATTCTACGAGCAGCGGCTCGGTACGATAGGCATGCGGATCGAGCTTCATCGCCGCGCGCAGGCGCTCCATCGTCTCGCGCGTGCGCCGCATTGGGCTGGCAACAAAGTCGAAATCTTCGGGCTTGTCGATGAGGTCGGCCAGCCTACGCCCGTTGCGGCTAGCCTGCTCGCGGCCAAGCTCGTTGAGGTCGGTATCGGCCTGCCCCTGCAGCCGGGCCTCGGCGTTCCACGCCGTCTGGCCGTGGCGCACGATATAGACGAGCGGGTACATCAGGTCTTCCGGAAGAGATCAGGCGGTGGCGTCAGTCCTTGACCGTCGAAATATCCGGCGCGTCGACCGCCTTCATGCCGACGACATGATAGCCGGAATCGACATGATGGATCTCGCCGGTGACGCCGCGCGAAAGGTCGGACAGGAAATAGACGCCGGAATCGCCAACTTCCTCCTGCGTGACCGTCTGCTTCAACGGCGAATTGTATTCGTTCCACTTCAGGATGTAGCGGAAGTCGCCGATGCCGGATGCGGCAAGCGTCTTGATCGGGCCGGCGGAGATCGCGTTGACACGGATCTTCTTGGCGCCGAGATCGACGGCCAGATAGCGCACGCTGGCTTCGAGCGCCGCCTTGGCGACACCCATGACGTTGTAGTGCGGCATTACCTTTTCCGCGCCGTAATAGGTCAGCGTCAGCAGCGAGCCGCCGTCGGTCATCAGCGCCTCGGCACGTTTGGCGATGGTCGTGAAGGAATAGACCGAAATATCCATGGTACGCAGGAAATTGTCGCGCGTCGTCTCGACATAGCGACCGGTCAGCTCGTCCTTGTCGGAAAAGGCGATGGCGTGGACGAGGAAATCGAGCTTGCCCCAATGGCTGGCGATATCGGCGAACACCGCATCGAGGCTGGCCGGGTCGGTCACGTCGCAATGGCCGGCGACATGCGCGCCCAGTTCGGCCGCAAGCGGCTCGACGCGTTTCTTGAACGCCTCGCCCTGATAGGTCAGCGCGATCTCGGCGCCGTGGTCGACACAGGCCTTGGCGATGCCGTAAGCGATCGAGCGATTGTTGGCGATGCCAAGGATAAGGCCGCGCTTGCCGGCCATAAGGCCCCGTCCACCCGCCATGTCAGCGCTCTCCGCAAGGTTCTCTACGTTGTGGAGTGCCTATCGCACAGCCACAGTGCCCCTTCAAGCGTTCAAAGCGGACAGTTCGGGGGACAAAGCCGCTGGTCTACAGAGCCGCGCATCCTTTGGACGCGCAAAGAATGCTGTAGCACGTTGACCTTGCAGTCGTGGGCCAGTGGAAAGATCGGACACTTGGTATCGGTGTGGCACGGCCGAAGATGACCCTTTGGCCCGTGGCCGAAGTCACGCTCATGACCCAACTCAGACAATGGGACCGCTTACATCGAACGACCGCTGGTGTCGCTACCGAGTCCTTCCGTCACAGCAGAAATCCCGTCTCGAATCCTTTGCCACGTGTAGGTTTGACCTTACGGAAGCCGAGAATTACAGATAGACTTATATTAGTGGATGATATATTAGCGTACGGGGACGCGAGGGGCCGCTAGTGTACTCGGATGGCCATCCTTTCCTTAGATTGATTGGGCCATTCGCGATTGAGAGCGCGGACGGCGCGGACGTCACGCCGCATGGCAGACGGTCTAAAGCGCTCTTGGCCATGCTCGCTCTGGCACCCAACGGTACGCGGAGCCGAAAATGGCTGCAAAGCAAGCTCTGGAGCACTCGCGGCGAGGAGCAGGGTGCAGCAAGCTTGCGGCAGGAACTGTCCGAGGTTCGGAAGTCGCTCCGCAGCGCCGGCCTTGATCTAATCTCGACCGATCGTGATGTGGTTCGACTCGACGTCGCTTCGATCGGCATCGATTTGAACGATCCGCCCGAAGGCTCTGCCACGCGTGATCTGCTTGAGGGCCTCGATATTCGCGATCCAGAGTTCGAGGATTGGCTTCGTGAGCAAAGAAGCCAATGGCCCCGGCCACGCACAGTGACAGCAAACGTCTCTCCTGTTGCCGCGGCAGATCAGTTGTCCGGACAGCGAAGCGCCTCACTTCTGAATTCGTCGCGGCTATGCTTGGGCCTGCTTCGCGATGCCAGGTGGACGGAGGGCTCCGCTAACAGGGCCGTCAGCGACCTCGTCCTGGATCTGGTGGTTCGATCGATCCTGAATTTCGAAGTGGTCGACGTCGTGGATTTTCAAGCGCAGGGACCGCTGACCCAAGCGCCTGACACTGCGCTACCAGACTGGCTGTTGCAAACCAGGGCAACGGTGATGGGCGACAGCGTGGGCCTGACATTTGCATTGATTGCGCCCGGTGACAGCCGGCTCTTGTGGTCGCATACGGATTTTCTCGAGCTGGCCGACCTGACTGGCCCGACGAGCCTGAAGCTGATGTCGTTGGTCAATCAGATCGTATTTTCGATCCTCGAATTCGTTCTCGATCCTAAGTCCATCCGCGACGAGCCCCGACACCGGGCGTCTCGGCTTGCATTGACAGCGCTGCGACAGGTATTCCGCATGCGCGATACGGACCTAGATTCGGCGGAGCGCATGCTCGCTGAAGCATATGAGCTCGACCCGCGTAGCACGTATCTGGGGTGGCAGCTGTTTGTGTTTGTCACCCGCTTTGGCGAGAGACGGGTCGGCCGCTCGGACACCTTTCACGATCAGGTTCGGGAATGCGCCAGTCGCGCCGTCGAAGTGGCCCCCTTCAATCCTATCACCCTGGCGTTGGCCGCTCATGCCCATTCGTTCGTCTTTCGTGAATACGCACAGGCACTGGAACTCGCCGATCGAGCGATAGCCGCTAACCCGCTACAAGCCATTTGCTGGGACATGCGTGCCTTGACGCTCGGCTATCTCGGCGAGGTGACGCGTGGCTATGAGGATGCGATGCGCGCACGTGCACTGGGCGGGCCTCCCCTGTATCGTTACTGCATCGATACCACGTGCTGCATCTTGGCAACTCTGAACGGGCGCTTCGAGGAGGGGATACGTCACGGCGAGCGTGTCCTTGCGCAGCAACCCACATACCTACCCGCTTTGAGATACTCGGCTGCCTGCCACGGGCATCTGGGGCAGACTGTGGAAGCAGTTCGAACTGTCGAACGCTTGCGCGCCTGGGAGCCGGATTTCTCGCTCGAGCTGCTTTCAGAGGAGAATTATCCAATTGCAGGCGTACTCGGAGTTTCGGTTATCAAGAGCGGGCTGTCGCGGATAACGCTGCCAAGGTACGCACCCTAGCGTTGCGCACCGCAGGCGTCACGTCGAGGCTCCGACCACCAGTTTGGCGCGGATCGAATTAGAAGCTTTAGTTGAGGGTGGACATGATGTCGATAATTGATCTTAATAACAAGTTGTTTAACGCCCGCTTCTTAGTCAGTGGATCGGACATAAGGCAATATCCACTGATATTGGGTGACGCAAAACCTGAAAAATCTCTTGAGGAATACATCAAAAATAAAGGCGGCGAAAAACTGCATCCTTTCGTGTCTATGATGACCAAGAGCAGCCTTCTGTCGATTCAAGAAGAGCAGATCGTGATAACGATTTCTGATGACCCTGTGGAGGGTGTCATGCGCCTTTCGCCAGCCTTCCGGGCGGGGCCGAGCGCAGGTCGAGGTCGAGGCAGGGGCAGAGGGCGCGGACGAGGACGGGGACGCGGCAGGGGGCAAACGGCTTTCGAAACTGGCGAGGAGGCTTTGCCGGCGTGGCATGACAAGCGCGCCTTGCACAGGATCGGACTAAGCGTCGCCAACAAATATCTCGGCGCGATCTGGGAGGACATTCTTATCGATCCCCCGCCCGGACCTTCAGAGAGCCTCAGGGAGACAGAAGCGCTTATCGATCTGCAGAAGAGGAGGGAAGGTGACCCGCTGCGGCGCGAGGAGATCGTCCGCCAGGCATCGTTCGGGATTTTGGACTACACGGCACCGCTCGGAATAGACACTCTCGCGGGCTTCGAGGGGACATGCGCATTGATTGTTGCGATCCTTGAACTCACGGAGGAGATCGGGCTCAACTACAAAGATCGATTCAATCGGCCACGGCCCAACATCATTGAGCCGAGGCTGCGGCCGGCGCTTCCGGTTCCTTCGCACGCTTCCTACCCGTCCAACCATTCATTTCAGTCATTTGCGGTGGCGAACGTTCTGCAACGGATGTTGCCCGAGCACGCCGGCGTAACCGCGCTTTATGAGCGCGCCCGCCGGGTGGCCGAGAATAGGGAATGGGCCGGGCTGCACTACGCCAGCGACACCGATGCCGGCGAGGAACTGGCTGCGCGCATTTCTCCGTATTTGGTGGACGCGATGGATGAAACGATCCGACGCGCCCAGAGCGAATGGTAGGTAGGTGCCATGACGGACGACATCAAGAAGGGCGAAGGCCATCTTTGTTATGACTGGTATCACTACCTGTGGCACCTGATCGCAATCGGCGCCTTACGTGATCGTCCGCGCATCCCTGAAGCGCGGTTGCCGCACGAGGCCGCATACCTGCTGGAGGCCGACGCCTGGGATTTGTTGGGTACTGACAAGCCCGGTTACGGCGAGGTCATTGCCCAGATCGATACGGGGGTGAACTCAAGCCATCCCAATCTCGAGCCTCGTATCCGCGCTGCGGTCAGCTTCGCCGCTCACCCTTTCGGGTTGAGTTACGTCACACCCAAGCAACCGCCCGTCTTGCGAGGGCCGGAAAAAAAGCAGAGCAAGAGCTTTGTGAGCGACGATACCTGGGCATGGGCGGCAGGCCTGATTAAATCGAGAAACAATGCGCAGGAAGTCGAGGTTCAGAAATCGCTGCTTCGAGCACTGAAAGATGGGCGCGGCGTAATTCAGGAGACTGCTGAGACCTCGCGTATGCGCTACTCAGCGCACGGGACCGCCTGCGCTGGGCTGATGGTCGGCGCCCCTGCGGCCTCGCCCGCGAAGTTGAGGCAATTTAGCAACGGTGAAGGCGCAATACCTTATTGGGGGGTCGCCCCAGGCGCTGAACTCCTGCCGATCGAGATTTCAGCACGGCCCGACGCAGCGCAGCTCATTCTGGCGTTCCTCTATGCCCGCGACCAGAAGGTTTCAGTCATACACTTTCCCCGGGAAGTACCCGATCCATGGCGAGCGCACCGTTCCTATTCTGGATATGGCGACAGCAGATATACTTCGGTCGAACAGGCAAAGCCAATTTGGGATTATTTCGAGAAGGTTTTCGAGGCGATCAGCGAGGAAATCCCCATCATCTGCGCAGCCGGCAACAATGGCTACGACCATCTGATTTACCCGGCGAGCAAGGCGGGCGAAAGCAACGGCGTGGTTGCGGTGGCGGCCGCCACCTATCTGGCGAGACGTTCAGCATATTCCAACTACAGCGGCGATCCGACCGACAATTCCGTCACCATTTCCGCGCCGTCCGACGACCAGGAGGTGTTTACGCGCTGCCAAATACGACTGGACAGGGAGTCGCCGCGTTCACGTGACCACAATTTCGAGATCTACGAGAAGCTCCCCCAGGTTGAATACGCGCCACAGGGCGTGCTCACCACCGACATCCCGGGCCACCACGGCTATTCCGGCGGACAGCTGGAAGGGATCCAGCCACCGGGCGTCGAAAGCAGAGACCGCGCCGGGCTCTACACGGTATTTGGCGGAACATCTGCAGCCTCGGCCATCGTCGCGGGAGCAGCCGCTTTGTTGCAGTCGAAACATCGCTCCACCGGTAGGCCGCTCAACGGCATAGAGGTTAAGGCGAAGATGAGCCAGTCGGGCGCAAAGGAGGTTTCATGGGCTTGGCTTGAAAAAGCTGACGTTCCGATTCTACCGGACAGCCCTAATTGCGAGAGAAGGGTGCCTTCGTTCGATCAGCAGTTTGGAGCGGGGCTGCTTGACCTCCGTAAGTTGCTGAGCTGAGGGTCCCGCCGAATTTGACTAAAAAGGTCGGCTGCAAGCCGCTAAAGCAGGGCCCGAATGGATTTCTGACGTAATTCTGACGTGCCCGCCACGGCGGGCTTACGATCCGCCTACGCCGTCCAGTCATATTCGAGCGACGTTTGAAACCGCTCGGGGACCGGACTCCAATGCATCCGATCACTGCCTATACGAATTCACAGACTGACCGCGTGCTCCCGTCATTCGGCATGGGTGAAACGAAATTCCAGCGCGCCATCGCCACGATCATGTTTACCGACGTGGAGGACTCGACCGGCTTGGCGAGCGCGCTTGGCCTGGTCGAAACCACGCGGTTCATGATCGAGCACTTCACGTTGACCCGCCAGGTCGTGGTGGCCCAAGGGGGGATCGTCCAAAACTTTACAGGCGACGGCGTGCTAGCTCTCTGGCTGGGGAGCGAAATGACGCCCAGCGAAACGGCGCTAAAGGCGCTGGCCGCCGTCGCGGAACTGGTACCGGAAATCTCGCTCGGCAACGCTTGGAAGCGCTCAATGGGCTCCCTGTCGCGCCGCATCAGGATCGGCCTACACTCCGGCGAGGTGATGTTCGTCAACGATCGCCAGTGGGATTTCTCTTTTCTGGTCGGCTCGGAGGTAAATTTCGCCCGCCACGTCGAGCAGGCTGGCAAGAGGGAGAATGGCGCAGGCGTCGACGCGCTGGTGATGGTCAGCGGTGCGACCCTCCACCTTGCTGGCCTGGCGACTGCATCGATCGACCCCTACAAGCTTGTGCGGCTAACCCCCGCCGAACTGGCTCATCGCCAGTCGGTCGACTGGCGTCGGCCGTGTTCGCGAAGCAGAACTATGGCGCGTGCAAATGTCGGCCTTTGAGGCGTTAGCTGACGTTGAACCTACTTCGGCCAAATAGCGGCTCCTGGCGCTGGTTGCTCGTTTCCTGTCGATAATCGACGGCATGAAACCACTCATGCCCGCTTTTCGCACGCGGTATCAAGCGCTGGCCTTTTCGACCGTCAGCCCTTTCGCCGGCGCATCAGCGCCTCGAGCTCGGTGTCGCCGCCTTCCGGCAGCATCAGCCGCACATGCGCGTAGAGGTCGCCGTGACCGCCGGCCTTTTCCGGCAGGCCCCTGCCCTTCAGCCGCAGAACCTTGTCCGAGCTCGACCAAGGGGGGACATTGACCGCAATCCTGCCGGTCGGGGTTTCGACCGCCACCTTGGCGCCATGCACCGCATCGGCCAGTTCCACCGGCAGGTCGACATGCAGGTCGCGGCCCTCGACGCGGTAGCGAGGGTGCCGGCGAAAGCGGATCTTGACCAGTGCATCGCCCGGCTGCCCCGGCCCTTGCTCACCCTGGCCTTTCAGGCGGATGGTCTGGCCGTCCTCGACATAGGCCGGCAGCTTGACCGCCATCTTGCGGCCGTCGGGGAACATCGCCGTCACCTTCTCCGCGGTGGCGGCTTCCTCGATGGTGACGTCCAGCGTCACGTTCAGATCGGCGGCGGTCGAGGCCTGACGGCGGCCGCCCGTGCCGGCGCCGCGCTGCTGGGTGAAAGCATCGCCGAAGATCTGGCTGAAGATGTCGCTGTTGCCGTCGAACGGATCACCGCCGGGACGGCCCGTGCGGAATTCGAAATGCGCGCCGCCCGGCCCTTGCTGCCGGCGGAAACCGGCGAAAGGATCGGCGCCGCCAGTCGCGCCTTCGAACCCCTGGAACCGCGGTTTGCCTTCGGCATCGATCTCACCGCGATCGAAAGCCGCCCGGTTCTTCTCGTCGCCGACGATCTCGTAAGCCTGGTTGGCGGCGGCAAAACGCTCCTTTGCCTTGGGATCCGGGTTCTGGTCCGGATGATACTTCTTGGCGAGCTTCCGGTACGCCGATTTTATGTCCTTGGCCGATGCGTTCTTGGCAACGCCCAGCACCTCATAGGGGTCGCGCATGCTTACTGCCCTGGAGAAGGAGTGGAACCATGATCGCCTCCTATATGCGCTTGCATAGGAAGAAATTCCAGTGGGTTACCGCCACATCGGCGAAGGAAAATCAGAGCGCCTTGAAGTCCTGCATTCGCCAGGCGCTGCCACCGACCAGGCATACTTCGCCTTTGAACAGCGCGACGCCGTCGAAGCTTTCGCGCGACGCTGTGAAGCGACGGCATGTCTCGCCGTTAGCTCTGAATTCTGCGAGCTCGGTGATGGAGCCGCGTGAGCCGGTGTCGGCATTCGCCCAGGGAACGGCCTGCCCGGCCAGTTGCTCGACGTCGGCGGAGGACACGGCGTTGCGGATCGTGGCCTGGTCGGAAGCGCGGTCCTGATCGAGCGGCGTGACCGAGGCCGGCGTGCTCGAGGTCAGCACCGAGCGGTCGACCTCCGCCTGTTCCAGGCTGAAGCCGCCACCGCCACAGGCGACAAGCGGCAGGACGATTATCACGATCATGGCTTTGGCGCTGGCCGAAGCGATAACGCTCCATTGCCCACTGTCAAAAGCTTGCGCGATACGCGACAATCGGCAATCTCCCCAGCCGGCGACAAATTTGGGAAAACTATGAGCGAAACCGGGTTAACAAGCGGTGACTTTACCGAGGCGGCGGAGCCGTTCCGGCTTTTTGCGGCGTGGCTCGACGACGCGACGAAGAGCGAGATCAACGACCCCAACAGCGTGGCGCTGGCGACGGTCGATGCCGAGGGCATGCCGAACGTGCGCATGGTGCTGCTCAAGGGCTTCGATGAGGGCGGCTTCGTCTTCTACACGAATTTCGAGAGCGCCAAGGGCCGCGAGATCCTGGGCAGCATGAAAGCGGCGATGTGCTTCCACTGGAAATCTCTGCGCCGGCAGGTGCGGGCGCGCGGCCCGGTGGAGATCGTCACCGACGCCGAAGCCGATGCCTATTACGCGACCCGCCCGCGCGGCAGCCGCATCGGCGCCTGGGCCTCCAAACAGTCGCGGCCGCTGGAAAGCCGCTTCGCGCTGGAAAAGGCGGTTGCCGAATATACGGCGCGCCACGCGATCGGCGACATTCCGCGGCCAAAACACTGGTCGGGCTTCCGCATCGTGCCGCAGACCATCGAGTTCTGGCACGACCGTCCGTTCCGGCTGCACGACCGTGTCGTCTTTTCGCGCAACGCCGAGGGCGGCTGGGACAAGGTGAGGCTTTATCCGTAGAAAACGATGCCGCGCCGGCCGCCGATCCGCCGCGGCATCGAGGGCGTGACTGGAATGGTGCTGATCGGGCTCGGCATCCGGATCGCGACCGAGCACCGGTGACGGTTGAGTGGTTCTTGACGAACCACTTTGGTTCACACTCATCATAGTGAACCAGAAGAATGTGACCATGACCGCTTTTACCGTGCGCGTTCCAGACGAAACTGCAGACAGGTTAGGCCAGCTTGCAGAAAAGCTCGACCGCTCGTGCTCCTATGTGGCTGCGCAGGCCATCGAGGATTTTGTAGCCAGTGAAGAATGGCAACTCGCCGAGGTCGAGGCAGGATTGGCTGACGCCTCGCGCGGCGATTTTGCCAGTGCCGGCGAGGTGAAGGCGGTTGTCGGGAAATACGTAAAGTCCACCCGCCAGGCATAAGCCACCCAATTCCCACTATCACGATCTCGTGTGCGTGAAACGTTCCAGCTTGCCGCAACGAACCAGGAAAGGGCTCAACGCGCCGCTGGCGCAAATTCAGGAGGAAGCAATGCATTCACTCAGGTTGGTCACGATGGCCGGTCTTGCCTGCCTTTTCGCTTCGCAAGCCTTTGCGGAGGACGCGATGGGGACAATGACGGTGATGAAGGGTGGGGAGGTCATGGCGATCATGCCCGATGGGCATATGGGCACTATGATGCCCGACGCGAAGATGAGCGCCGAAATGATGAAAATGGCGAAACCGATCAAGCATTGCATGATGTTGATGACCGACGCCAAAGGCAAGACATTCATGATCGACACGTCTTCGGCAAAGGCCCAGGCCGAATGTAAAAAAATGGCGATGTGACAAAGAGATCGTGGCAAGAAACCCGCCGGTTGTTGCCGGCGGGTCCACGATGCGAGACAAGGCCAGAAGGTCTAGGCCTTTTTCCTGGTCATGAAGGCCGTCAAGGCTGCGCGGGCCTCGTCGGATTTGAGCCGCTCGCGGAAATGCTGGCTTTCCTGGCCGATGCGCTCGACAAGGGCGTCGCGCGAGCCGCGCATCAGGTCGCGCGCTATCTTCAGCGCTTGCGGCGGCTTGGCGGCGATCTGGCCCGCCGCCGCCAACACCGATGCTTCGAGTTCCCCCTCCTCGACCACCTCGTAGATCAGCCCGGCGGCCTTCGCCCGCTCGGCCGAAAAGCCCTCGCCGAGGCCAAGCAGCGCGAAGGCGCCTTGGCGGCCGAGGATCTGCGGCGCGAGCAGGCTCGAACCGGCCTCCGGCACAAGGCCGAGATCGACGAAGGGCGTCCGGAATATTGTGCGCGGCGTGGCGAAGGTCAGGTCGCAATGCAGGTTGAGCGTGGTGCCGATACCGACCGCAATGCCGTCGACGCCGGAAACCATCGGCTTTTCCACCTTGGCCAGCGCCATCAGGAAATCCCAGACCTCGGAACCGCCTTCGCCGCCCGAGGCGACGACCATGAAATCGGCAAGGTCGTTGCCGGACGAGAAGGCACCGGGCACGCCGAGAAAGACATGAACACGGATCGCCGGATCGGCGTCGCCGCCGGCAAGAGCCGCCGACATCGTCGCGTACATGGCGCGGGTCAGGGCGTTCTTCTTGTCCGGACGGTTGATGCGGATGATCTGGATGGCGCCCTGGCGCTCGACGAGGATGTGGTCTGTCACGGATTCGTCCTTTGTGAATTTCGGGCCTTTGTGAATTTCGGCGCGTGCGAACGTCAGACTGAAATCAGCGCCTTGCCGGCAACGGCAAGGCTGTCGGCGCCGCCGATGACGCGCTCCTTCAGCGCGCCCACCTCGCCAAGCAGGTTCTCGGCGAAGAAGCGGCACAGCGCGATGCGGTTTTGGTCGGCAAGCGCGCCGCACGCCAGATAGGCCCCGCCAGCGGCAAGCGAGATCAGCCTGAGATAAGGTGTGGCGCCGGCCAGCGCCTCGTCCGAACGGCCTTCGGCCTGCAGGTCTTGCAGGAAACGGCTCGCCTGTGACAGGTCGTCGAGCGCCTGGTCGAGGCGATCGGCGGTGCGGCCGAAGCCTTCAAGGTTCGACGCTCGCACCGCATTGGCGGCGGCCTTGAGTTCGGCGATGTAGCCATGCACATGCCGGCCGCCGCCGAGCGGCAGCTTGCGCGTCACCAGATCGATCGCCTGGATGCCATTGGTGCCTTCGTAAATGGGCGCGATGCGCGCGTCGCGATAAAGCGCTGCGGCCCCTGTCTCCTCGATGAACCCCATGCCGCCATGCACCTGCAGCCCAAGCGAGGCGACCTCGACGCCGACATCGGTCGAAAAGGCCTTGGCCAGCGGGGTCAACAGATTGGCGCGCTCCTGCCAGTGCTTTGCATCTTCGCTGTGCGACGCAAGATCGATGGCGTGGGCGCAGGAATAGCAGATGGCGCGGGCAATCTGGGTCAGCGCCTTCATGGTCAGAAGACTGCGCTGGATGTCGGGGTGATGCACGATCGGCGCCATGCCGGCACCGCGATAGCTCGCCGCCTTGCCTTGCCGGCGGTCGTTTGCATAGGCGAGCGCCTTCTGCATCGCCGCCTCGGCGACCGCCACGCCCTGCATGCCGACGGCAAGGCGCGCATTGTTCATCATGGTGAACATGCAGGCGAGGCCCTTGTTCTCCTCGCCGACCAGCCAGCCGATCGCGCCGGGCCTGCTGCCTTCGAAGCCGTCGCCATAGATCATGGTGCAGGTCGGCGAAGCGTGGATGCCCAGTTTGTGCTCCAGCCCCGAGCAGAAGACGTCGTTGCGTGCGCCCAGCGCGCCGTCGTCGCCGACCAGGAATTTCGGCACCAGGAACAGCGACAGGCCGCGCGTGCCGGGCGGCGCGTCCGGCAGCCGCGCCAGCACCAGATGGATGATGTTGTCGGTGAAATCGTGCTCGCCATAGGTGATGAATATCTTTTGCCCGAAGATGCGGTAGGTGCCGTCGCCGGCCGGTTCGGCGCGGGTTCGCAAGGCATTCAGGTCCGAGCCTGCCTGCGGCTCGGTCAGGTTCATGGTGCCCATCCATTCGCCGGAGACCAGCTTTTCCAGATATTTGGCCTTGAGTGCCTGCGAGCCATGCTTGTCGAGTGCTTCGACCGCGCCCATGGTCAGCGTCGGGGCGATGCCGAACGCCATCGAGGCGGAGTTCCACATTTCGAGCGCGGCGACGCCGAGCATGGCCGGAAGCGCCTGGCCGCCATAAGCTTCCGGCGCGGACAGCGCATTCCAGCCGCCGCCGATCCAGCGGCGATAAAGTTCCTTCCAGCCGGGCGGGGTAGTGACGGCAGCGCCGTTGAGCACCGCGCCGTGCTGGTCGCCGACCTTGTAGAGCGGCGCCACCTCCTCGCTGGCGAAACGGCCAGCTTCGGCCAGAATGGCGTCGACGAGGTCCTCGCCGAGTTCGCCAAAGGTGCCGGCATCGAGCGCCGCCTTCAAGCCAGCGACATGCTTCAGGGTGAAGGCGATTTCCTCGACCGGTGCCCGATACATCGCGCTCGCTCCTCCTCAGTCCAGCGGATCAACTTAAGACCCGTGCCGATGCAAAACCATCTGCTTTTGGAATTCCCTGCCCATCTTCTTTTTACGTAAACGTCAACTTTTGTCACGCAGATTTTGCAGTTGCTGGCTCGCCTGCGAAATTACGCAAAGTCGCACCACGCACTTGATCTGTACGGCTATTTCCCGTACAAGTCGTCCATCAGGGGTGACGATAATGCCGAACCAACAGACCCGTACCGCTCGTCTCGAAGCTCGTATTTCGCCGGATATTCTGGACGTGGTGAAACGCGCCGCCGAAATCCAGGGCCGTAGCGTCAGCGACTTCGTGGTCGCTGCCGCTCAAGAGGCGGCTCAGCGTACCATCGAGAACACCACCATCATGCGTATTTCCGTCGAGGATCAGCGCGCCATGATGGAGGCAATTCTCAATCCGCCCGAGCCCAATGAAGCACTGCGCAAAGCTGCCGACGCCCACAAACGGCTGGTCGTCGAAACCCGGTGACTTTCGCCGTCATTATCGAACCGCTCGGCGGATTGCATGATCGCAAGGCTTTCAGCTGCGGGGTACCGGCGCTCGACCGCTACATCCGGGAGCAAGCCAGCCAAGATGTCAAACGCCGAGTTTGCAATTGCTTCGTTGCCGTGGATCGCAATGGCGGCGCGATCGCCGGATATTACACTTTGGCGGCGTCGAGCATACCAATCGCGTCCTTGCCTGACGAACAGACAAGACATCTACCACGCTACCCAGTCCTGCCTGCGATATTGGTCGGTAGGCTGGCCGTCGATGCCCGATACCAGGGGCAGCGGATCGGGTCGGCGCTGATCGTGGATGCGCTAAGACACAGCGTTAGCGCATCCCCGGCAGCCTTCGCATTGATTGTCGATGCAACGGATGACCAGGCGGTGGCGTTTTATCGCAAACATGGCTTCACCTCATTTCAGAGCCGCCCGCTATCACTGTTCCTGCCCATAGCAACAGCGTTGAAGCTATTTGGCTGACAATCGCAACCATCGCTTTGCTCTTGAGGAGCACCAAGGGTCGCTTCGCCAGCGCTCCAACTCGCCCACTCGGCACCCGAAGCATTTCCTTAACCATGGCGGCTCAGGATTGGGCTTTGGCCAGCAAGGACCTGCTGTTTGAAAACGCCGGCGCACCCTCTTATCCGCTTAGCGCTTCTCCTTGTCGCGGCCACGATGACGCTGGCGCCGGCGCCGACAAGGGCCTCGGATTTCTCCGAACCGTGGAAGGATGCGGACCGGGCGCTGGTCGTCGATGCCTACGAATACAATTCCATCGACTGGACCCGGCTAGCCGCCGACAAGCGTCTTGTCGGTTTCATCAACAAAGCTTCCGACGGAATGCCGCCACCCTATTTCTGTTTCGGCGACGAGACCGAGATGCGGCTGTGCAAGACGCTTTGGAAGCGCCATGCGATGGCACAGGAACTGTTCCAGACGCGCAAGGTGGTGGCCAAGGCGCTGGGCCTGAAATGGGGTGCCTATCATCTCGCCCGCCCCGGCAACCCCGTGGGACAGGCCAATAATTTCATCAATTTCGTGAAACCCGGGCCGGATGACCTGCTTGCCCTCGACATCGAGGACGATGATCCCACCCAATGGATGTCGCTCGAGGATGCCGAGGAATTCGTGCGCCATGTGCATCGTCGGGTTGGCCGCTTTCCAGTGCTCTACACCAACGGCACGACAGCCAGGCATATCGCCGACAACAAGTATAAATACCCGCTCCTGTCCCGGCTGCCGCTGTGGTATGCGCGCTACAAGCCAGACATCGGCGTGCATTTTCCAATGGGCAACTGGCAGGGTTATGCGCTCTGGCAGTTTTCGGCGCGAGCAAATTGCGGCCGGTTCCGCTGTCCCTATCGGGTCGCAGGCACACCCAACGATATCGACGTCAGCGTCGCGCCGATGAGCGCCACGGAATTGCGCGCGCAGTGGCCGTTCGGCGGCCTGATCGACGTGCAGCCGGATTATCTCGCCTCGATACCGGTGCCGCTCTCACGCGAGGCGGGGCTCGCCGGCACTGCCATGACCTACGCCACCGTGGCAGCACCCCCGAGCCTCGAGCAACTGGTCGCGGTATTTAGAACGCGCTTGGCCAAATTCAGCAGCGGCTTTCAAATGCCTGCGGCCAAGACGGTGCCGAGCCTTCCGCGCGGGATTGCCGAATATGTCGCCTGGACGCGAAACGAAAAAAAGCGTGCCGCCTCGGTGTCTGCAATTGCCCCCACCGCCGATACGGTCAGCACTGTCTCGACCGAATTCGACAACCGCCTGCGTTGAGGTCGAGGCCGCCTTAAACGTCAGTTCGACTGCTCGCGCGCCACTGCCAGCCAGCCAATGTCGCGGCGGCAAAAGCCTTGCGGCCAGTCGATCCGGTCGAGCGCGGCGTAGGCCTTCTTCTGCGCCTCGCCGACGGTTCGGCCTGTCGCCGTGATGTTGAGCACGCGACCGCCATTGGCGACGAGTGCGCCGCCGTTGATGGCGGTGCCGGCATGAAATATCTCGACGCCGCCACCTGCTGCCGCCTCGACGCCGCGAATGACCGAGCCCTTTTCCGGCGTGCCGGGATAACCCCTGGCTGCCATCACCACGGTGAGCGCCGCCTCGTCGCGCCAGCGCACCGAGGTGTGTGCCAGCTGGCCGTCGGCGGCGGCGTTGAGCAGGACCAGGAGATCGTCCTTCAGCCGCATCATCAGCACCTGGCATTCCGGGTCGCCGAAACGGGTGTTGTATTCGATCAGCTTCGGGCCCTTGTCCGATATCATCAGTCCGGCGAACAGCACGCCGGAAAACGGTACGCCTGTTTCAGCCATGCCGCGCATGGTCGGCTCGACGATCTCGCGCATGGTTCGGTCGATCATCTCCGGCGTCATCACCGGCGCCGGCGAATAGGCGCCCATGCCGCCGGTGTTCGGGCCGGTGTCGCCGTCACTGAGGCGCTTGTGGTCCTGCGCGGTGCCGAAGGGCAGCGCGGTGGTTCCGTCGCAGAGGCAGAAGAAGCTTGCCTCCTCGCCGCTGAGAAACTCTTCGACCACCACTTCGGCGCCGGCCTGGCCGAAGGAGCCGTCGAAACAGGCGTCCAGCGCGGCCAGCGCCTCGTCAAGCGTCATGGCGACGGTGACACCCTTGCCGGCAGCAAGACCGTCGGCCTTAATGACGATCGGCGCACCCGTCTTCTCGACATAGGCCTTGGCCGAACCCAGATCGCCGAAGCGGCCATAGGCGGCGGTCGGGATGCCGTATCTGGCGCAGAGGTCTTTGGTAAAACCCTTCGAGCCTTCCAGCCGCGCCGCTGCCTTTGAGGGGCCGAAGACGCGGATGCCCTCGGCGCGAAGGTCGTCGGCAATGCCGGCAACCAGCGGCCCTTCCGGGCCGACCACGACGAGATCTATTTCTTTCTCGCGGCAAAACCGGACCACCGCTGCATGATCCGAAACATCGAGCCTCACCAGCTCGGCTTCGCCGCCGATGCCCGGATTGCCGGGCGCCGCGTAGAGTTTGGTCAGCAGCGGCGACGCCGCCATCTTCCAGGCCAGCGCATGTTCTCGTCCGCCGGAGCCGATCAGCAAAACACGCATGCCTGGATTCCTTGCCCGTTCCGATCAGGACTGCGCTATTGCGCCCCGGGCGGCGGGTCAAGACATTTGGCTGCCGCGGCGGCGATTCCGCGCCGCGAGCGGATCCGGCCTGCTTGACGCTTGACGGCATTCGCCTCTGCTGCCACTCCAGCAAAATGGAAACCGTCCAGTCGAAAGCGGCCCAGGGCCGCGTCGCCGATGCGCCGAGCGGCCACTGGGTCTATCGCGCGCTGCCGCGGGGGTTGTGGCCCTATGCGCAGCTTGCCCGGTGGGACCGGCCGATCGGCTGGCAATTGCTGCTGTGGCCATGCTGGTGGTCGGCTGCCCTTGCGGCGAGCGCCTATCCGCGTCCGGCGGATCCGCTGCTCTCGCTGCTGCCGTCGCCGTGGTATCTGCTGCTGTTTTTTCTCGGCGCGTTCGCCATGCGTGGCGCCGGCTGCACCTACAATGATTTGGTCGACGAGGACATCGACAACCAGGTGGAACGCACGCGCTCGCGGCCGCTGCCGGCCGGCAAGGTCACGCGCCGGCAGGCCTGGATGTTTGTTGTCGTACAGGCACTGGTCGGCCTTGCCGTGCTTTTGCAGTTCAACAGCTTCGCCATCTCGCTCGGCATCGGCTCGCTGGTCATCGTCGCCGTCTACCCATTCATGAAGCGGTACACCAATTGGCCGCAACTCGTTCTCGGACTTGCCTTTTCCTGGGGAGCGCTGATGGGATGGGCGGTCGAGTTCGGCGATCTCGATGGACCGGCAATCATGCTCTATATCGGCTCGATCCTGTGGGTGATCGGCTACGACACGATCTATGCGCATCAGGACAAGGAAGACGACGCCATCGTCGGCGTGCGCTCGACGGCGCGCCTGTTCGGCGACAATACCAAGGCCTGGCTGGCCGGGCTTTATGGCGGAGCGCTGGTCTGCTTCGCCATTGCCTTTGCCTCGGCGCAGGCACCCGTGCCGGCGCTGGCTGGGCTGATCGCCGCCGGCGCGCATATGGCGCGGCAGATCGCCGTGCTCGACATCGACGATCCGGACCAGTGCCTGAGGCTGTTCAGATCGAACAACCAGGTCGGCTGGCTGATCTTCCTCGGCCTGATCGGCGGCGCGGCTTGGGTGGCGCTGAAGCCGCTGGTTTAGCTACTCCCGCGAAATAAGCTCCTCGCCTCCGATGACCAGCCTGAGGCCGAGGTCGCCGGCGCGGCGGCGGGCGAGGAAGCGCGGACGGCGCATGGTCGAGACGCGGCCCTTGCGGCGGTCCTGCGCCGGCAGCGCCTTGATGGCGGCGCCGAGCGATTCTTCGAGCGTACGGGCAATGCCGTCGGCTTCGATCAGCAGCATCGGCAGGCGGTAGGCATCGGCCCAGGCGCGCCAGTCGGCGGCGACGTCGTCGAGATCGTCGGCCACCAGCAGCGGCACCGACAGCATCGGGTCGTTGTGCAGAAGCTCGAGCGTCACTGTGACATTGCCATCCGGATCCTCCATGGCGCGGGCGGCGACGCCGCGAAACGCGTTGGCGGGCAGAGCGATGATCGCCGGCACGCCACTCATCTCCAGCGTGCGGCGGATAACCGCGCCGCGCTGGTCGATGGTGAAGGTGACGTCGCCATAGTCGTCGCGCGTGGCGTAACTCACCACCTGCGGCAGGCGGAATGGGTCGAGACGCATATTGCGGCCGGCCCAGACTGGCTTCAGTCCAGTGTTCATATCGTGCCTTTCCTGTTTCTCCTGAGAGCCGGTGTTTCCGGTTCTCCGGGCCGGTTTTCCCAGCCTCGTTGTGGAGAAACATTAGCGCGAGCTTCTTATCCTCGCGCTTAAGAAAGTCGGTTAAATTTTGCTGATCCGGGGCGGATGGTTATCGGAATGCGAACCGGCGCAGGCCGGCGAAAGGATCAGATAACCTTACCCGGATTCATGATGCCGGCCGGGTCGAACGCGGCCTTCACCCTGCGCATCAGCTCGATCGCCATTGTCGGCGCCGTCGCGATCAATTCGTCCCGCTTCAACTGGCCGATGCCGTGCTCGGCCGAGATCGAGCCGTGAAACGAGCGCACGACGTCGTGCACGGCCTTGTTCATGACGTGGTAAAGGCCGAGAAACGCCTCGTCATCGCCGTCGACCGGCCGGGAGATGTTGTAGTGCAGATTGCCGTCGCCCATGTGGCCGAAGCAGACGACGCGTGCGCCGGGACTGACCGATTGCACGGCGCCGGCGGCCTTTTCGATGAAGGGCGGGATCGACGCCACCGGCACCGAGATGTCGTGCTTGATCGAGGCACCTTCCGGTTTCTGCGCCTCGGGCAGCACCTCGCGGAAATTCCAGAACGCGTCGCCCTGGGCCATGCTTGCCGCGATCACCGCATCGCCGACGATCCCTTGCTCGAGGCCTGCCTCCAGCACCTCCTCGATCAGCGCCCGTGCATCCTCGGCCGAGCGGCCCGACGAGATCTGCATCAGCACATACCACGGCCAATCGCCGGCCAGCAGCCGCACTACGCCTTGTGCGTGGCGTAGCGTGAAGTCGTAGGGCCTTTGGCCGATCAGCTCGAAGGCGGTGAGCGCTGCCCCTGCACGGTCCATCGCCAGGCTGAACAGCGACAGTGCCGCCTCCGGCGATGACAGGCCGGCAAACGCCACCTCGCGCCCCTTGGGCTTGGGGAAAAGCTTGAGCACGGCGGCGGTGATGATGCCGAGCGTACCCTCGGCGCCGACGAACAGGTCCTTCAGATCATAACCGGTATTGTCCTTCTTCAGCTTGCGCAGATCGTCGAACACTTCGCCGGTCGGCAGCACCACTTCGACGCCGAGGCAGAGTTCGCGCGCATTGCCGTAGGCAAGCACGCCGGTGCCACCGGCGTTGGAAGAGAGATTGCCGCCGATCTGGCAGGAGCCTTGCGCGGCAAGCGACAGCGGAAACAGCCGGTCGGCGGCATCGGCCGCTTCCTGCAGCGTCTGCAGGATGACGCCGGTTTCGACCGTCACCGTGTTGGACAGGGTATCGATCTCGCGGATGCGGTTTAGCCGCGACAGCGACAGCACGATCTCGCGGCCGGACGCGTCCGGCACCTGGGCGCCGACCAGCCCGGTGTTGCCGCTTTGCGGTACAATCGGCGTGCCCGTTTCGCTCGCCAGCCGCATGATGCGGCTGACCTCCTCGACGGTCCCCGGCCTCAGCACCAGAGCCGTCCTGCCATGCCAAAGTCCGCGCCGCTCGGCGAGGTAAGGCGCGATGTCCTGCTGATCGCGCAGCGCATATTTGTCACCGACGATTGTCGCAAAGCGCGCGACGACGGCGGGGTCGAGGTCGGGGGAAATGTCGTTCATAGGTGGAAACTATGGTGCCCAATCCATCTTGTCACGAGGGGCGATCTTGTCACGCGGGGCGGCGGCGCGCGAAAGCCGGTCATTGATCGCCTCGCCCAGGCCGTCGAACGGGATCGGCTCGACGGCGATGGTTTTGGCGCCGCTGCGATCGAGATCCTGCAGATGGGCGAAGAGATTGCTTGCCGCCTCGCGCAGGTCGCCGGTCTCCGACAGGTTACGCAGTGCGGCTGCATCGCGCCAGCCTTCGGCACGGCGGCCACCGAAGGCCAGCAAGGCTTCGCCCGGTGCGACCTCCGCAGCATTGAGCCGCACCGCCGCACCTGGTGCATAGTGCGAGGCGAGCATCCCGGGCGCCTCGATGACCGAAGCGCCGCGCAGCAACTTTGTCCCGGCGACCGCTTCGATCTCTTCGGCGGCAATGCCGCCCGGCCGCAGCAGCCGCAGCTTTCCAGCTTCGACCTTGAGGATGGTCGATTCCAGCCCGACCGGCGTCGCGCCGCCATCGACCACAAGCTTGATCCTGGGGCCGAGGTCGGCGGCCACGGCTTCCGCCGTCGTAGCGCTGATCCTGCCCGAGGAATTGGCACTGGGCGCCGCAAGCGCGCGGCCGAACCTGGCGATCAGCTCGCCGCCAAAGCCTTTCGGCATGCGCAGCGCGATGGTGTCCAGCCCTGCGGTGACCAGCGGATGAATGCCGTTGCCGGGCCGTTGCGGCAGCACCAGCGTCAGCGGCCCCGGCCAGAATATCTGCGCCAATCTTTCCGACAGCGGATCGAACAGCGCGATACGCTCAGCCATCGCCGGATCGGCTATATGGGCGATCAGCGGGTTGAAACGCGGGCGGCCCTTGGCTTCGAAGATGCGGGCCACGGCAACGCCATTGGTCGCGTCGCCGGCCAGCCCATAGACGGTCTCGGTCGGTATGGCGACGACATCGCCGCTCTCGAGCAGCGCCAACGCCCTTTCCATCGCCTCGCCGACGGCACGAATTTCAGCCACTGTCGTCACCTCACGGATGCGGGTGCCTAATACGGCGAGGCCGGGCGAGCAAGCCCAGGGTTGGCGAATGATAAATCGCTAAAATGCGATGTTTCCCCGCAAGCCGGCATCAATTGCCCTCGGCTAGGGTGCCGTCTTGTTGGGCAAGGGGAATTATGATGCTTTCGATGCGTATCGTTGGAGCGCTTGGTCTGGCGTTTATGGCCGGCACGGCACAGGCCTCGTCACTGGTTTTTCTTGGGCAGACGACGGGGGCGCCTTCTGTGGTTGGTGCGGTGGGCGCTGTCGAGCGCGCGAAAACACCGTCGATCGTCGCGCTCGGCGAGAAATCGCCCAACGTCAATGAAACCGTCACCGATGAAAAGGTCGCGGCAATCCCGAGCCAGCCGAGTCATGGCTTCACCGGAAGCCCGATGATCATTCGCGGCGGTATCGTCGGCGACGCCTTTGCAACGCCCGCGCCCAAAGCCGCGCAGGCCACCGCTGCCGCGCCCGCCGCGGACAGCAAAGCCGACCCAAAGGTCGCCAGCAAAACCCCCGAGCCCGTAGCGCCGCAGCCGGCGCCGCTAGCAGCTCCCGACCAGCCGAAATAGCGCCTGAAGCAGCGCCGGAAACCAGGGCCGCGCGAAAGCGCCGCCCTGGTTTACTGACTGAAGCGGCGTGAAGTCTCAGGCCGCTTCTTCTTCGTCCGTATCGTCGGCGTCGTCCGATTCGTCGCCGTCAGCGTCTTTTTCGCCGACGGCGCTTTCGGCCTTCACGCTGTCCTCGTCGTCTTCCTCTTCCTCGTTGTCATCGTCGTCGTCGTCGTCGGAGAGGGTAGCCGACTTATCGTCTTCAGTAGCTTCCTTGTCGGTGTCTTCATCGTCGCCGTCCTCGTCATCCGACAGATCGGCAGCCTCGATGGCGGCGGCAGCGGCCTCGTCGAGCGTCGTTTCGGAGGTGGGTTCAAGCGTCTCGGTCTCTTCTGTCACTTCGATGTCGTGAGCGGAATTCATGGAAGCCTCCGTGGGTTGGGAACACGTTCCTTTTGCCACGCACAGATCATCGGCGTATGACTGTAAGCCGGCTCGAATGGCCGGTAAGCGATGATTTTTTCGCCGATGTCAGCCGGCTATCTTCGAGAAGTCCGCGACCCGGTCGGTCGCCGCGCGGATGCGGGCGAGCAATGCCAGGCGATTGGCGCGCACCGCCTGGTCCTCATCGTTTACGAGGACTTTCTCAAAAAATGAATCAACCGGCTCGCGCAACAGGCTAAGCGCCAGCATGGCGGCGGAAAAGTCTTCGTTTTGAATTGCTTCGCCGGCTTGCCTCTCGGCCTGATTCACCGCCGCGAACAGTATTTTTTCTGCGTCCTCCCGGAACAGAGCCGGCTCAACGCTGCTTGCAATCGCCGTCGCCTTCTTCTCTTCGGCAGCCACGATGTTGGCGGCGCGCTTGGTGCCGGCAAGCAGGTTCCTGCCGTCCTCGGTGTCGAGGAAGGAGCCGAGTGCTTCGACCCGGCGGACGATTTGCAGCAGGTCGTCGTTTTGGCCAATCTCCCCCCTTGAGGGGGAGATGCCCGGCAGGGCAGAGGGGGGTGCCTCGCGCCGAGAGGCCGGCGGGACAGCGCCCCCCTCTGTCGGCTGCGCCGACATCTCCCCCACGAGGGGGGAGATCGGGCGCGAACCTGCCGCCAGCACCGCGTCGATCAGATCATGCCGCGCGCCCTGGTCGCGGAGGTAGACTTTCAAGCGGTCGTGGAAGAAGGAGAGGAGGTCGTGACTCAAGCGCCACGCCATCTCAGGCGTCTTTTCGGCGAAGGCCTCTTTTCCAGACAGCCCTACAAGGCGGTCATAAACTTCAGCTCTGTAAGTTGTTGTAGCAAGACCAGCTGACGTCAGTCGATCTGCGGCCTCAAGGTAAGGCTGCGATCCGTCACGTTGGAATTTCATATATGCCGCTACTATCGGAGACATCATCGAACGGAGAAGCGAAATGTTCACGCCGTTCTCAACCAAGATCCTGACCACGCCCAGCGCCGCCCTCCTCAGCGCATAGGGGTCCTTCGATCCGGTCGGCTTTTCATCGATCGCCCAGAATCCAACCAGCGTATCCAGCTTGTCGGCGAGCGCTACTGCGATCGAAACCGGATCGGTGGGAACACGATCTGACGGTCCCTGCGGCTTGTAGTGTTCCTCGATCGCGGCGGCGACAGAAGGATGCTCGCCCTGCAGCAGCGCGTATTTGCGGCCCATGGCGCCTTGCAGTTCCGGGAATTCGCCAACCACTTCGGTGGTGAGGTCGGCCTTGGCGAGGACGGCAGCGCGACGAGCGAGCGCGGTAATCTCCCCCCTTGAGGGGGAGATGTCGCCGAAGGCGACAGAGGGGGTCGGCACGTCCTGACGCGACGCTCTATCGCGGACAGAGGATGCCGGCGCTTCACGCGAAGCGACCCCCTCTGGCCTACCGGCCATCTCCCCCTCGAGGGGGGAGATCGACTGCGCCACGATTGGTGCCAGTTCTTCGGCCAAGCGCGCAATCCGTTCTACCCGCTCGCCTTGCGTACCGAGCTTGGCATGAAACGTCACATTGAGATGGTCGAGGCGGGCCATGCGCTGGTCGAGCGGCTTTTTGAGATCAAGCCCAAACTTTTCCGTCGATGCCTGCAGCTGGTCGAGATCCGGCAGGTCGCCCTGGTCGGTCTTCCAGAAATAGAGCGCGTCGGACAGGCGGGCGCGCACCACCTTGCCGTTGCCGTGGGCAATCTCCTTGCCGCCATCCTTGGCCTCGATATTGGCGGTCAGTATGAAACGGTTGGAGAGCTCTTCGCCGGCGTGCGGCCGCGTCACAAAACACTTCTGGTTAGCGCGGATGGTGAGCCGGATCACCTCGGCCGGAATGGCCAGAAAATCCTGCTCGAATTCGCCCATCAGCACGACGGGCCATTCGACCAGGCCCGACACTTCCTCCAGCAGCCCCTCGTCCTCGACGAGGTCGAGCCCGCTGGCGAAGGCAAGATTCCTGGCATCGGCAAGAATGATCTCCTTGCGCCGGTCGGCATCGAGCACGACCTTGGCTGCCTCCAGCTTCGCGACATAATCGTCGAAGCGGCGCACCGTGATGGCGCCCGGCGCATGAAAACGGTGGCCGTAGGTGACGTTGCCGGAGTGGATGCCGTCGATCTCGAAATCGACCACCACCGGCTCCTCGGTTTCGGGGCCGAAGGTACACAGGATCGATTGCAGCGGCCGCACCCAGCGCAGCGAGCCGGGCTTGGCCGAAGCCGGCCCCCAGCGCATCGATTTCGGCCAGGGGAAGTTGCGGATGATGCCCGGCACCAGCTCGGCGATGATCTGCTCCGCCGGTCTGCCCGGCCTGGAAATATGGGCGACGTAGAAGTCGCCCTTCTTCGGATCGGAATGAACATGCGCCTCGGCAATCGAGGCAAGGCCGGCCTTGCGCAGAAAACCTTGCACCGCCTGCTCGGGGGCCTTGGTCGAGGGCCCCTTGATCTCCTCGCTGATGTCCTTCGAGCGGGCGGTCAGGCCGCGGATGTCGAGCGCCAACCGGCGCGGCGTCCAATATTCGCGCGCAGCCTCATAGGTCAGCCCGGCTTCGACCAGACCGTCCGTCAAAAGCTTCTTCAGGTCGCCGGCCGCCTTGCGCTGCATGCGCGCGGGGATTTCCTCGGAACGAAGTTCTAGAAGCAGGTCAGGCATTGAAAGAGCTCACGCGACAAAAAACAGCCGCCGCTTCGCGGCGTCCTCCCCCATCGAGGCGGAGGTAAGCGGGGCATAGCAACTCGGTCGGCTGCTGTCACCCTTCCCAGCAAGATCAAGGCGTCCAACGGCGATTTCCGAAAAAATTCAGCCGCCTGTCGGACACGCGCCGGTCCGCCCGTCCTTGGATCAAAGATTTCCATGAACCGAACGCAGCGCTGAAGCGACCAACGCTCAGGCAGAGAGCTATTGGCTGGACGACCATGAAAACGGCATCGACATTCCTGCAGATCCTCGCGCTAAGCGCCTGTTTTGCAGCGCAGGCCCATGGCACGTTCACGATGCCGGGCGTCAGGCAAGCGCTGCGGACAATGGCCGGCTCCAGTGGCCAGGGCGCGTTACAAATCAGCGCTCCCGTCGAAATCGCCTGGAGCTAAGCCGCCAGCCCACCAGCGTCAGTCAGCAAAAATGCCTCG
Organism: Mesorhizobium sp. M0991; assembly: GCF_040318915.1. Lineage (NCBI taxonomy): Bacteria > Pseudomonadati > Pseudomonadota > Alphaproteobacteria > Hyphomicrobiales > Phyllobacteriaceae > Mesorhizobium > Mesorhizobium sp. M0991. The sequence continues at coordinate 57,296 of NZ_JAMYNE010000026.1, read as the reverse complement.
CCGCAGGCCTTGGCCAGATTGCGCACCCGCAAGATGTAACTCTGGCGCTCGGTGACCGAAATCACGCCGCGTGCGTCGAGCAGGTTGAAGACATGGCTGGCCTTGATGCACTGGTCGTAGGCCGGGAATACCAGGCGGTGGTATCCCTCCCCCTTGAGGGGAGGGTGGCCAGACAAAGTCTGGCCGGGAGGGGTCGCCCGTGCAGTGCTCGACGCCTGGCTTGTGGTGCCTTCTGAGGCGACCCCCTCTGCCCGCTTCGCGGGCGTCTCCCCCTCAAGGGGGGAGATGGGCGCGCCGGCTTGTAGCAGCGCCTTGCACTCGGCTTCGGCGTCTTCGAAATGGCGCAGCAACATCGCGGTGTTGGCAAATTCGAAATTGTGGCGCGAATATTCCTGCTCGGCCTGCAGGAAGACATCGCCATAAGTCACCTTGTCGGCGCCTTCGCGGCCGTTGAAGTTGAGGTCGTAGACATTGTCGACGCCCTGCACATACATGGCCAGCCGTTCCAGCCCGTAGGTGAGCTCACCCGCTACCGGTGCGCATTCGATGCCGCAGACCTGCTGGAAATAGGTGAACTGCGAGACCTCCATGCCGTCGCACCAGCACTCCCAGCCCAGCCCCCAGGCGCCCAGCGTCGGGCTTTCCCAGTCGTCCTCGACGAAGCGGATGTCGTGCAGCAGCGGATCGATGCCGATCGCGGCCAGCGAGCCGAGGTAAAGCTCCTGCAGATTGGGCGGATTGGGCTTCAGGATCACCTGGTATTGGTAATAGTGCTGCAGCCGGTTCGGGTTCTCGCCATAGCGGCCGTCCTTGGGGCGGCGCGAGGGCTGGACATAGGCCGCGTTCCAGCGTTTTGGGCCGAGCGCGCGCAACGTCGTTGCCGGATGGAATGTGCCGGCGCCGACTTCCATGTCGTAAGGCTGAAGGACGACGCAGCCATAGTCCGCCCAATAATTATGCAAGGTCAGGATCAGCCCCTGGAACGAGCGGCTGGGATGCATGTGGGCAGGGATATCAACGGTCACGGCGGCCTCCGGCGGGATGCGGCACCTCGTAGAGTGCCGCTCCGCGACCGTCAAGGCGATGGGGTCACCCCTTCGGCGCGGGCGCCGGCTCGGGCTTTACGTTCGGGGTTTCCTGCGCCGTGTTGGATTCGATCGGCGGCAGGCCCTTCATCAATTTCTGCTGCAAGGTGGCAAGCACATCCGGGTCCGGCTTCAGGTCGCGGGCCTGGTTCCACTGGAAGGTGGCTTCCAGCTTGCGGCCAACGCGCCAGTAGGCGTCGCCGAGGTGATCGTTGAGCACCGGATCCTCCGGCTTCAACGAAACGGCGCGTTCCATTTCGCGCACAGCGTCGTCGAACTGGCCAAGGCGGTAATAGGCCCAGCCCAGCGAGTCGACGATGTAGCCGTCGCTCGGCCTCAGGTCGACGGCCTTCTGGATCATCGCGAGGCCTTCCTTGAGGTTCATGTTCTTGTCGACCCAGGAATAGCCGAGATAGTTCAGAACCTGCGGCTGGTCGGGGTAGAGCTCCAGCGCCTTGCGGAAATTCGGCTCGGCCTTCGGCCATTCCTTCAGCCGCTCATAGGCGATGCCGCGCTGGTAGAAAATGTTCCAGTTGGCGGCGGTCGGCGTCTTCAGCACCTCTACCGCCTTGTCGTAAAGATTGGCGGCGGAGCGGAAATCCTCCTTCGAGGAATAGACGCCGCCGAGCGCCAGATACGCGCGCATGTCGTCTGGATGCGCATCGACGATGGCCTTGAGGTGAGCGATCGCCTCGTCGTTGCGGTCGAGATCGGCAAGGTTGAGGCCAAGCTGCAGGTCCGAAAGCTCCTTCAGCGGCGAACTGGCCGGAATGCGGCGATAGAGCGCGATGGCGCCCTCGCCGTCCTTCAACTGCTCGGCAACGGCGGCGAGCTGAACGAGCGCCGCGTCGTTGTCGGGCCTCAGCGCCAGCGCGTATTGCAGATAGAGCCGCACGAACGGCTCGCCGCCGCCGCGGTTGAGCGCGGTGGCGAGATCGAGCAGGATTTCCGAGGCGCCGTCCGACGGGCCGGCAGCGAAGGGTTGGATCTTTTTTTCGCCCTTGTTGATCTTGTCGCGAAGCGCTGCAATCTCGACCTTGCCGGGCGCAAACGTCTCGGCCTTGTCGAGCACCGACAGCGCCTTGGCCTTGTCGCCTTTGCGGGCGAGGAAAGAGGCATAGGCCTGCGCGCTGCGCATCCATGTTTCGGGGGCGGCACCGCCTGCCGCCGTGTCCTGCAGGGTGGCGGTGTAGAGCGCATCCGCCCTGTCGGGCAGGCCCGAGGCGTCGGCAATCAAGGCGCGGTGGAAGGACTTGAACAGGCTGAACCAGTCGGGGCCCTGCAGCTTGTCGATGGAAGCCATGGCCTCGCCGGCGTCGCCCGCACCCTGCTTGGCCCAGCCGGTCATGACGCCGGAGATCAGGCGGTCGAGATCGGATTCGAGCGACAGCTTGAGCCAGTATTCGGCCTTGGAGAAATCCTTCTTGTGGAAGGAATCGATGGCCAGCGCCAGGCGCGAGAAGCGCTCGACGTCGGGAACCGCCTTGAGCTTGTCGGCATAGACCAGGGACTCGTCGAAGCGCCCCTGCGCGATCAGCGACAGCATCAGGCTTTGCTGCAGTCCCGTATCGTTCGGATCGAACGCAAGCGCCTGCTTGTAATAGGAAATGGCGCTGTCGAGGTCGTTGTCGCCTTCGGCAATCCGCGCGGCGAGATAGGCTCCCGAGAAGGATGTGATCCTGACCGGCTCGGCGGTCTGTTTGGCATGCGCCGGCAAAGCCGAGATCGCCATGCCCGTCGCGATTGCCAGCCCCGTCAGCCAGCGCGCATATCCTTGCCGCATCATATCCCTTTCAGCCAAACGCCATCTCCGCGTCAGCGGGATCGCCGTAGACTCGATCTTTACAGCTAAAGCATGGCCTTTTTGGGGTCGTGCTTCAACCCGGCCCGAATTCACAATCGGGTCAAGCAATTAATAAACCATGCCGAAAGAGGTCGCACGACCGCATTGCCACAATCCGGCAATGAGAAACAGGCGTCACGGCCCTGAAACTCAGGACGTTTGCGAAAGCCTTGCGTCGAGCGCTTGCATGGCGACGGTGACAAGATCGTGCAGCCGCTTTTTCGGCACGCCGTCGCGTGCCTGGACCGAAAGGCCGTGCATCAGCGTGGCGTAATAGTCACCCAGCGCCTCGGCATCGGTATCCGGCTTCAATTCGCCATCGCGCACGGCCTGCTTCAACCGCTCGACGATCGATGCGGTGCGCGCCAGCCGGTGCTCCGCCAGCCATTGCAGCACGGCGTCATTTTCGACGGCGCAATTGGTGGCGGCCGTCACCACCATGCAGCCCTGCGGCCGACCCGGCCTCGTATAGATTTCGACGGCGTCGCGAAGCATGCGCTCGATGACGCGCCGGACATTTGGTTCTTCCTCTAGCGCGCGCGTGGCGAAGCCGCCCTCATTGGCTTCGTAAAGCGCCACCGCTTCGCGAAACAGGTCCTCCTTCGAGCCGAAGGCGGCATAGATGCGCGCCGATGCGAGACCAAGTGCCGATACGAGATCGGCCATCGAGGTGCCCTCGTAGCCGCGTCTCCAGAAGGCGTCACGGGCTTTCTCCAGCGCCTGGTCGCGGTCGAATTCCCTTGGCCTGCCTGCCATGGCGGTCTCCAATTTTTTGTCGATCAACAAATAATCCGCTTGACTTCGGATTGCAAATTTCAATTCTTTGTCGATCATTAAATAATTGTCGACAAGGAGACCGGCATGAGTTCACTCGATCAAGGCGCGCCGCTCGGGGCGATAACGCAAGGAGCAAGCAGGGCGAAACACGGCGCAACTCTGGCGCTCCTCGCCTTCGCGCAGCTCATCATCTCGCTCGACCTCAACATCGTGTTCGTGGCGTTGCCGGAGATCGGCGCCGGCCTCGGATTTTCAGGCCAGACCCTGCAGTGGGTGGTCAGCGCCTATACCGTGTTCACCGGCGGCTTCCTGCTGTTCGGCGGCCGGGCTGCCGACCTGATCGGCCAGCGCCGCGTCTTCATCTTCGCGCTCTGGCTCTACGCGCTTTCGTCGCTTGTCGGCGGCCTCGCATGGTCGCCGGAAATCATCATCGCGGCACGCGCGGTACAAGGCATCGGCGCCGCGTTCCTGTTTCCTGCGACGCTGTCGCTGATCAACCGCCTGTTCGCCGAGGGAGCGGAACGCAACCGGGCGCTCGCGGTCTGGGGCGGCGCAGGCGCCAGCGGCCTGACGCTCGGTTCGCTTGCCGGCGGGTTTCTGACCAGCGCCTTCGGCTGGCCGTCGGTCTTCTACGTCAACGTGCTGCTGGCTGGGATCGCCATCATCGCGGCTTTCGCCATCATCCCGCGCGATCGCAAGCCGCACGAGCAGCGCAGCTTCGATCTGCCGGGCGCACTGACCGTCACCGCCGGCGCGACGCTGCTTGTCTTCACCCTGGTTCAGGGGCCCGAATATGGCTGGGGCTCGACCGCAATCATCGTCAGCGCGGCACTGGCGGCATTCTTCCTGATCGCCTTCACCGTGATCGAGGCCAACAGCGCCGATCCGCTGATGCCGCTGCGCCTGTTCCACAACCGCAGCCTTGTCGCCGGCATGACGATCACCTTCCTCTACATGGCGACCTTCGGCGCGCTGCCCTACTTCCTCACCGTGCTGCTGCAGAACGTGCACGGCTTCACCGCCTTGCAGACGGGCCTCGCCTTTCTCGTGCCGTCGGTCGCCATCGCCACCGGCACGCAAGCCGGCGAGCGTCTGGCAACGCGTTTTTCGACACGCAGCACGCTGGTCGGCGGCATGATCGTCGGCGCGGTCGGCACAGCATTGATGGTATCAGGCGCGAGCGCGGAGAGCAGCTATCTGTCCCTGGTACCTGGCCTGATCGTCTCCGGCGTGGGACAAGGCATCGTCTGGACCGCAATGTGGATTGCCGCCGCTTCCGGTGTTGCCCATGACCAGCAAGGCGTCGCCTCGGGGATGGCTTCGACGACGCTCAATGTCGGCAACGCCATCGGCATGGCCGTGCTGATTGCGATTGCGAACAGCCAAATCGGCGAATTGTCAGGCGATGCTTTGAAAATTGCCGTCGCCGACGGCATCCAAGTCGCCTTCTGGCTCGCGGCGGCGGGCATCGTCGTCAGCCTGCTGGCAGCAATGGTGCTTCCGGCAAAGGGGCGATGAGAACAGGCGCGGGGGCGCCGACGCCTCTCAGTTCACCCGGCTGATGCAGAAATCGATGACGTCGATCAGCGCCGATTTCTGCGGCGTCGCTTCGAGCGGCGCCAGCGCGTCGCGGGCGATTTCCCCGAAATGGCGGGCGCGCCCGATGGTGTCGGCAATCGCGCCGTGGCGGAGCATCAGGCCGATGGCCTTCTCCAGCCCGGCATCGTCGGCGGCATTGTCCTCGATGGCGCGTTTCCAGAAGCTGCGCTCGGCCTTGGTGCCGCGCCGATAGGCGAGGATCACCGGCAGCGTCACCTTGCCCTCGCGAAAATCGTCGCCGACATTCTTGCCGAGATCCTTGCTGGTGCCGCCGTAATCCAGCGCGTCATCGATCAGCTGGAAGGCAAGGCCGAGATTCATGCCGTAGGAGCGGAGTGCTGCGCGATCGTTGCGCGTCGCCTGGGCGATGACCGGGCCGACTTCGGCGGCAGCGGAGAACAGCGCTGCGGTCTTGGCCTTGATCACCGCGAAATGCTCGTCCTCGGTGGTCTCGAGGTTTTTGGCGGCGGCAAGCTGCATCACCTCGCCTTCGGCGATCACCGAGGCCGCACTCGACAGGATGTCGAGCGCTTCCAGCGAGCCGACATCGACCATCATGCGAAAGGCCTGGCCGAGCAGGAAATCGCCGACCAGAACACTTGCCTGGTTGCCCCAGATCATGCGGGCGGTCTTCTTGCCGCGCCGCATGCCGCTTTCGTCGACGACGTCGTCGTGGAGAAGTGTCGCGGTATGCATGAATTCGACCGATGTGGCGAGCTTGACATGGCCGTCGCCGGAATAGCCGAACATCTGGGCGGCGGCGAGCGTCAACATCGGCCGCAGCCGTTTGCCGCCGGATGAGATCAAATGGTTGGCAATCTCCGGGATCATCTCGACATCGGAGCCGGCCTTCGACAGGATCAATTTGTTGACGCGCCCCATGTCGGCCGCGGTCAGGTCCATGAGGTCCTTTATCGAGGCGGCTTCGCGCTTCCCGTTTTCAATATTGAGAACGACACCCACGGCAAAACTCCCAACCTCGATATGCACGACGGCAACATGGTCCCTGGACAAACTCTAGGGTGTCACCCACCGGCGCGGCAAGAGGCGAATTGGCGCGCCGGCTCTGGTACATGATCACGCCTACGTTTACATCAACGCCGCAAACTGCGAGTTTCATCCGATGATAGAGCTCATCCGCACCAACGACGCCGTCATCATTTCGTTTGTCGAATCGCTGATGCGCGATGCCGGTATCGGCTGTTTCGTCGCCGACCAGAACATGAGCGTGCTCGACGGCTCGATCGGCATCCTGCCCCGCCGTGTCATGGTGGACGCAGACAAGGCCGATGCGGCACGGCGCATCCTGACGGATGCCGGCATCGCCAACGAGATCCGCCAAAAATAATGTCCGCGTCGCCCGCTGCCCTTGTCCCGGACATGCCGGCTCATACGGTCGACGCCTTCCATCGCGGTCGCTTCTGGCTGGTGCAGCCGAGAAAGGCCGGCCACCGCGCCGGCATGGATGCGATGATGCTGGCGGCTGCCGTGCCGTCCTCCTTCGCTGGGCGGCTAGCCGACTTTGGCGCGGGTGCCGGTGCCGCCGGCCTGGCGGTACTGTCGCGCTGCCCCGCTGCCGAGGCCGTGCTTGTCGAGCGTTCCCCGGAAATGGCGGCCTTCGCCACCACCACGCTTGCCCATCCTGGCAATGCGCATCTCAGCGACCGCGCCTCGGTGCTCGTCGCCGATGTCGCGCTGTCGGGCCGGGCGCGAGCGGCCGCCGGCCTCGAGGACAACAGCTTCGATTTCGTCATCATGAACCCGCCGTTCAATGCCGCAGAGGATCGCGCGACGCCCGATCCGCTGAGAAAGGCCGCGCATGTCTCGGAGGACGGGCTGTTCGACAGCTGGATCCGCAGCGCGGCCGCGGTGGTCAGGCCGAGCGGCGGGCTGGCCGTCATCGCCCGGCCGGAACAGCTCGGCGCCATCCTCGATGCCATTGCCGGCCGCTTCGGCGACCCCGAGATGCTGGCCGTCCACCCTCGCCCGGAAGCGGCGGCGATCCGCATCGTCGTCCGGGCAGCACTCGGCGCACGCGGCAAATTGTCGATCCAGCCGCCGCTGATGCTGCATGCCTATTCAGGCAATGGCCCTTCGGAGCGGGCAGAGCTGATCAATAACGGGCTGGCGTCGCTGTTCGGAGACTGATCCATTCTGATTGCCAGGGCGACGGCATTGCCGTTGGCCGGCGAATTCCTACATGCCTCAAGCAAATCGACCGGAGACCGCCCCCTCGTGAAACGTCTTTTCAACCGCCTGCTGCCGAAATCCTGGCGCTCCACCGTCGTCACCATTCCAGTCATCCGGCTGCACGGCACGATCATGCCCGGCGGCGGTCAGTTCCGGCCCAGCCTGTCGCTCGCTTCCACCGCCGGCCTTCTCGAAAAGCTGTTTTCATTCGACGCGCCGGCGGTCGCCATCTCGATCAATTCGCCAGGGGGCTCGCCGGTGCAGTCGCGGCTGATCTTCAGGCGCATCCGCGACCTGGCGAGCGAGAAGAACAAGAAGGTCCTGGTTTTCGTCGAGGACGTGGCGGCATCTGGCGGCTACATGATCGCTGTCGCCGGCGACGAGATCTTTGCCGACCCGTCCTCCATCGTCGGCTCGATCGGCGTGGTGTCGGCCTCGTTCGGCTTTCCGGAGCTGTTGAAGAAAATTGGCGTCGAGCGCCGCGTTCACACCGCCGGCCAGAACAAGGCGGTGCTCGACCCGTTCAAGCCGGAAAAGAAGGAAGACGTCGAGCGCCTGAAGGCGCTGCAGCTCGAGGTCCACGAGACCTTCATCGATCTCGTCAAGGACAGGCGCGGCAGCAAGCTCAAGGACGATCCCGACCTGTTCACCGGCCTGTTCTGGACGGCCAAGAAGGGGCTAGAGCTCGGGCTGGTCGATGCGCTCGGCGACATGCGCAGCGTGCTGAAGAGCCGTTTTGGGCCGAAGACCCAGCTCAAGCTGATCACCGCGCCGCGCGGCCTGTTCGGCCGCTTCGGCCTGTTCGGCTCGAGCTTTTCGGCGCCCGATATCGCCGCCGCCGCGGCAAGCGGCGTCATCGATGCGGCGGAAGAGCGCGCGCTGTGGGCGCGCTTCGGGCTTTGAAAAGCCGGTGAAAACGTCTAGCATAAATCATCAACCGACCCGACCGGCCGCCTTGCCGGCCTTGCGAGGGAGGAGTTTGACATGCCGCAGATCATTTTCTTCGCCGTCGTCGGCATTGCCGCCTATTTCGGCTACCGCTCCTTCGTCAGGGAAGCCGAGCGGGTGACCGCCAAGGTACGTCGGGCCGAAAAGCAGACGGCCAACGGCACCATGGGAACACTGGTCAAGGATCCGAAGACCGGCGAATACCGTCTGGCCAAGGATTGACCGTCGTCCCCCTCGCGGCCGAGCCAATGAATTCCGGGGCCAGCATTCGGGCGTCGCATGCGCATGCCAAGATAAATCTCGCGCTGCACGTCACCGGCCGGCGCGCCGACGGTTATCACATGATCGAAAGCCTGGCTGTGTTCACGCGCTTCGGCGACCGCATCGAGACGGAACTTGCCGACAGCGATGGGTTTTCGGTGTCCGGCAAATACGCCTCCGCGGTGCCGGCCGACGATAGTAACCTGGTGCTGAAAGCGCGCGACGCGCTGCGGCGGGAGGCCGGTCCCCAGCACGCGCCGGCTGTCGCCATCAGGCTCGAAAAGAACCTGCCGGTCGCGTCCGGCGTCGGCGGCGGATCGAGCGATGCGGCGGCTGTGCTGCGCGCGCTGGTCCAGATCTGGGGACTTGATGTCGGCGATGCCGAACTGGCGCGGATCGGCCTGTCGCTCGGCGCCGACGTGCCGATGTGCCTCGCCGCCAAGCCGCTGATCGCCTGCGGCATCGGCGACGAGCTGACGCTCGTGCCGGGTTTCCCGGCGCTGGGTCTGGTGCTCGCCAATCCCGGCACTGCCGTCTCGACGGCCGACGTGTTCGAGGCGCTTGGCCGCCGCGACAATGCGGGGCTGCCGCCGCTGCCGCGCAACCTCGACTTCCACAGCATCCGCAACTGGCTGGAGATCACCCGCAACGATCTCGAGCCTGCGGCGCGCGCAATCCAGCCCGCCATCGGCAAGGCGCTTTCCGTGCTGAACAAGGCCGGAGCCGGTTTTGCCAGGATGTCCGGTTCCGGCGCCACCTGCTTCGGCCTGTTCGAGACCGGCAATGTGGCCAAGCGCGCGGCCGTCGATATTCGCAGCCGCCATCCAGGCTGGTTTGTCGCGGCGACGCGAAGCGTGACATCGGAGGCTGATGCCCATGGCCAGGATTGACGAGAGCCGCCCCTTCGTTCCCGTGCGCATCGCGGTACTGACCGTTTCCGATACGCGCAGCCTCGCCGACGACAAATCCGGGCAGACGCTGGCCGACCGCATTGCCGAGGCCGGCCATATCCTCGCCGCCCGCGACATCGTCACCGACGACCGCGACAAGATCCGCGACAAGGTCCTGGGCTGGTCGAAGGACGAAGCGATCGATGTCGTCATCACCACCGGCGGCACCGGCTTCACCGGCCGCGACGTGACGCCGGAAGCGCTGGAGCCGAGCTTCGAAAAGCGCATGGACGGCTTTTCCGAAGTGTTCCACCGCATCTCCTACGACAAGATCGGCACTTCGACGATCCAGAGCCGGGCAACCGGCGGCGTCGTCAATGCCACCTTTGTTTTCGTGTTGCCGGGCTCGCCGGGCGCCTGCAAGGACGCCTGGGACGGCATCTTGAAGCCGCAGCTCGACTACCGGCACATGCCCTGCAACTTCGTCGAGATCATGCCGCGCCTGGACGAGCATTTGCGGCGCGGCTGAAGCGAGCCAAGGGGGTCAGCCGGCTGATCCCTTCAGCGAATGACCGGCTCACCGTGAAACCGGCGGCGCGAGGGCGGCGACACGCCGAAGCCAACCTCCATCATCAGCCGCGGCGTGCGCGTCGGCACGGTGCCCATATGGAAGCCGAACGGGTCCTCGACAAAGCCGAGGCCGGCCTGCCCGGTCAGCGTAACCGGGCTCTGCTCGCCATAGACGCCCAGCACCTCTTCCGCCGAATGGCCGACTAGCAGCGTCAGCTGGTGCTTCAGGATGCGGCGGTTGTGGGAGCCGCGGACATAGACATGCGGCCCGGTGTCGGCGTCGACCGGCACCAGGTAGAAAAAGAACTTCAGCATGCGCCAGTCGTCGAGGTCGAAATGGTATTTGCCGAGCGAGGCCATGTTCTTGTCGGCGTCCGAGACGCCACCGGTCGGAAAGCTCCACCAGACGCGGGTGGTGATCAGCTTGGCCTGACTGCCGAGATAGTGCGCCGCGATGTCGAGAAGCAGCGGATCGCGCTGCACGGCGACCGCAGCGCTGCAGTCGAGGACCCGCTCGAAATAATGGCCGCTGAGCAGCGGACGGCCGAAATGCTTTTCGGCATCGGCGTGTTTTTCGGGCAGGAATTCCAGCCGGCGGTCGAAATTGCCGAAGCATGGCGTGTGCTCGGCGAAGCTGGCGATCTCCTCATGGATGGCGGCCGGCAGCATCAGGCCCGAATAGAGCCCCTCCGTTTGCAGCGCGCCAACGACGGCATCGCGATCGACGCCGGCGAACATCGTTTCACCGACATTGCGCGCCGGCGGAACGGGCTTCGCACCGCGCCAGTGCAGGCGCCGCGCCGGCATGGTGCGCGCCAGCATGAACATTGGCAGCCATGCCGGATTCTCGCGAAGGTCCGAAAGATAGGTCGGAATGCGGGCGGCGATGCGGCGCAGCGTACCGCCGTTGCGTGCGATCGCCTCGAGGCTTGCAGCGCCGGACTTTCCAGGGCTTGAAAGGGTCATCGGGGTCCTCAAAATGTCGAGGGAACAGCATCGACGTTAGCCGTCGCCGCTCCGGCACACCCCAAACCCTATTCGCCCATATCGCTGGGAATGGTAACGCCCGGCCAGATTTTGTGCAATGCACAATAAACGACGAGCCGCCAGAAAATTTGCTTGGGCCCCTGAACCGGGACGGTAAGCCGTCACTTCCGCGGCGCGACCCAGATCTCGGCGTGGAGCCTCCTGGTCGCCAGGCCGCGGGCGATCGCTTCGGCGCTGCGGGCGTTCTTCGACAGCGCCGCGGCCTGACGCTTGCTGATCACCAAGCCTTCGGCGAGAGCGCGATTTCCGGCAAAGACGCGTGACAGGAAGGGCGCGCGGCTGCCGCGAGCCCGCGAGAACCGCGCCGCCATGGTTTGCCTGGCGGTATGGGCGACGACCTCGTCGATCCAGCCCTCCCCCAGCCGCGCGCCTGGTTCTAGCAAAAGCAGCCAGTCGCCCTTGGCCTGCCTGATGCCGGCGGCGATGCCGCCGCTGACATAGTGGCAGCCGGCATGTTCGGCGACGCGGTGCGTCTGATCGGTCGAGCCGGTGTCACAGACGAGAACGTCGCGCACCACGCCTTCGACCGCGCCACCGATCAGCGAGGCGAGCGTGCGGGCAAGGCCCTCCTCGTCATTCAAGGTTTCGATCAGGACGCTGAGCATGTTTAGCCGAATAGCGGAAAGCGGTGGGCAGCGCCAGTTTTTGCGGCGCGCTGCGAGAAAGTTCTTGCTTTGTTCTCATCGATGCGATAGGAATACATTCATGAGCAGAGCGATTCGACAACGGGCGGACAGTCCCTGGGAAAGGGCCAAAATGGAACAGATCGTGCGTGCCGACATTGCCGCCTTCGGCGCTGGCAGGGCAGAGATGGCGAATGCGATGATCGAGCAGAGCGGCATGCGCGTCCGCCCGGACCGCAATCGCGGCAGGTCGGCGGGCATCAATCCGTCTGGCCGTTTCGAGCCGGTCAGCCGGCATGTGTTCGACGATGGCTGGAATTCGCTGGAGGAGCTGCCGCCGTTCAAGACCGAGGTACAGGTCGAGAAGCCGCGCACCATCATCACGCGCAACGAATCGCCGGACATCTCCTTCGACCGCTCGATCAATCCCTATCGCGGCTGCGAACATGGCTGCGTTTATTGTTTCGCGCGGCCGACGCACAGCTTCATGGGCCTGTCGCCGGGGCTGGATTTCGAATCGAAGCTGTTTGCCAAGCCGGATGCGGCGCGGCTGCTCGACAAGGAATTGTCCAGGGATAATTACCAGCCGCGCACCATCGCCATCGGCACCAATACAGATCCCTACCAGCCGATCGAGAAGCAATACCGGATCATGCGCGAGATCCTCGAAGTGCTGGAGGCGCGCGGGCATCCGGTCGGCATCGTCACCAAATCGGCGCTGGTGACACGTGACATCGACATTCTGTCGCGCATGGCGGAACGCGGGCTGGCCAAGGTGGCCTTGTCGGTGACGACGCTCGACCGCATGCTGGCGCGCACCATGGAGCCACGCGCGTCGACGCCGACTAAGCGGCTGGAGGCGATCAGGCAGCTTTCGGACGCCGGCATTCCGGCCTCGGTGATGGTCGCGCCGATCATCCCCGGACTGACCGACCCGGAAATGGAGCGCATCCTCGATTCGGCGCAGGCAGCGGGCGCGCGCGAGGCCGGCTATGTGCTGCTACGCCTGCCGCTGGAGGTCGCGCCGATCTTCAAGGACTGGCTGCTGCGCCACTATCCCGACCGCTATCGCCATGTCATGTCGCTGATCCGTTCGATGCGCGACGGCAAGGACTACGATTCGGAATGGGGCAAGCGCATGAAAGGCTCCGGCCCCTATGCCTGGCAGATCGGCCGGCGCTTCGAGATCGCTGCCAAACGGCTCGGCCTCAATGCCGAGCGGCGCTCGCTGAGGACCGACCGGTTCATCCCTGCTGCCAAGGCAACCGAGCAGCTGATGCTGCTGTGACAAAGCGTCTCGCGCCAGCCGATTGAAACGGCCGGCAGCAGGCGAAAAAATCCCGTCCGGCCTGTCCTGTCCCCGGGCTTGCAGACGGTAGCCCCCTCCTGGTCCGGTGCCCCGCCCGACCCGGAGGGACTTGCGGAGAATCGGAGCCGATGCGAACCTCGCCGCACCATGGCTCGCCCGCGTTCCGATTCTCCGCTTCTCTTCGAAATCGTCGAGAGACCCGACTTCTCCTTCGAGACGAAGGCGATGGCCGAAGGCCTGTGGCCGGTGGCGGGAACGGACGAGGCCGGCCGCGGCCCGCTCGCCGGGCCGGTCGTGGCGGCAGCGGTGGTTCTCGATCCCGCCAACATCCCCGACGGCCTCGATGATTCCAAGCGGCTGACGCATTTGCAGCGTGAGGCACTGTTCCTGAAAATCCTCGGCTCCGCGCTCGCCGTATCGATGGCCTCGGTCAGCGCCGAAGGCATCGATGCCTCCAACATCCTCAAGGCCAGCCTAGAAGCGATGCGCCGTGCCGTGGCAGGCCTGTCAATCCGGCCGAAGCTGGCGCTGGCCGACGGCCGCGACGTGCCGCCTGGCCTGCCCTGCGAGGGCAGAGCGCTGATCAAGGGCGACCAGCGCTCGCAGTCGATCGCCGCAGCCTCGATCGTCGCCAAGGTGATGCGCGACCGCATGATGTGCGGCTGCGGCAGCCATCATGTGCATTACGGCTTCGAGTTGCATATGGGCTACGCCACTGTCCGCCATCGCACGGCGATCGATCTGCATGGACCAGTGGCGCGGCTGCACCGCGCCTCCTTCGCGCCGTTCCGGTTCGGCGGCACCGAGGTGCTGGAGGAAGAGGGCCTTTCGGGCCTGGATTGAGCGATCCGGCCAGGCGTAATCTCCCCCCTCGAGGGGGAGATGTCGCCGAAGGCGACAGAGGGGGTCGGTACGTCCTGGCGCGACACCATGTTGAACGACAGAAATGGCTGGCGCTCCACGCGCGGCGACCCCCTCTGGCCTGCCGGCCATCTCCCCCTCGAGGGGGGAGATTACGCGCTCTGCTTTCGCTAACAAAAAAGCCGCCAGGTTTCTCAGGCGGCTTTCGATGACTTGTTGATGCAGCCGTTCAGTTCAGCTTCGACTTCAAATCCTGCAGCGAGGCGTTGAACAGGTCGGCGCCGGCCTTGGCGTCGATCTTGCCGGCCAGCAGCGCGCGCGCGGCTTCGACCGCGATGTCGACGGCGCTGGCGCGCACTTCGCCGATCGCCTCGCGCTCGGCCTGGCCGATCTTCTGCTCGGCCAAGGCGGTACGCCGGGCGACATAGTCCTCGGTCTTCTTGTGCGCCTCGGCGGCAAGCATGTCGGCTTCGCGCTTGGCGGCGGCGACGATGGCCGCGGCCTCCTGCTCGGCTTCCTTGCGCTTGCGCTGGTATTGGCCGAGCAGCTGCTGGGCCTCTTCGCGCAACCGGCGCGCTTCCTCGAGCTCGGAGCTGATCTTGTCGGCCCGCGCATCGAGCGCCTTGGCGATCATGCCCGGCACCTTGATGTAGATGGCAATGCCGAGGAAGATTACGAGGGCAACGGTTGCCCAAAGCGTCGCGAGAGATGTGGCGTCCATGATGCGCTCCTCACCCGGCCACGGATTTGACGGCGGCCGCGATTTCGGCCTTGCTGGCCTTGCCGCCGACAAGCGCCTCGACGATGGCCGAAGCGGTGTCCTCGGCGATGGTGCCGACTTCCTTCATGGCATTGGCCTTGATGGAAGAAATACGCGCCTCGGCCTCGCCAAGCTTCTGGTCAAGCGCTGCCTCGATCGTCTTGCGGGCAGCTTCGGCTTCCGCCTTGGCCGCATCGTTGGCTTGCTGGCCGATCGCATTGGCCTTGCCCTTGGCTTCCGCCAATTCCTGCTCATAGGCGGCAACGGCGGCATCGGCCTCGCTTTTCAGCCGGGCAGCATGATCGAGATCCTGCGTGATGCGGTCGTTGCGAACGTCGATGATGCCGCCGACGCGCGGCATCACTACCCGTTTCAAGAAGAGGTAGAACAGCCCGAAAGTGATTGCCAGCCACAGCAGCTGTGACGGGTACGTCGCCGGATTGAATGGCGGGAACGTGCCGTGCGCCTCGGCAGGCACGCCGGTGGCGGCGCTGCCGCCTTCGACGGCGGGCGCGGACTCTTGCGCAAAGGCAGATGTCACGAACATGGACTATCCCCGAAATTCAGGCCCGCCGCAAGATCGCGGCCGGCCTGTTCAATTCTTCCCAATGTTCAGCCGAACAAGTATTCAGCCGAACAGGGCGAGAAGCGCGATGAGAAGCGAGAAAATACCCAGCGCTTCGGTCACGGCGAAGCCGAAAATCAGGCGGCCGAACTGGCCGTCGGCGGCCGACGGGTTGCGCAGCGCGCCCGCCAGATAGCTGCCGAAAATGTTGCCGAGGCCGATGCCCGCGCCGCCCATGCCGAGGCATGCGATGCCGGCGCCGATGTACTTTGCTGCTTCTGCGTCCATTTGTTCAACTCCTTTGGATCTAAAATTCCGTTGCAAAATCGATCCGGCGGCAATGCCGGAAACCTTGTCAGTGCCCGGGATGCAGGGCGTCGTTGAGATACATGCAGGTCAGCACGGCAAAGACGTAGGCCTGCAGGAACGCGACCAGCAGCTCCAGCGCCGTCAGCGCCACGGCCATCGCCAGCGGCAGAACCGAGCCCGCCACGCCGACCGCGCCGAGCGCGCTCAGGCTGACGACAAAGCCCGAGAACACTTTCAGCGTGATGTGACCGGCGAGCATGTTGGCGAACAGGCGAACCGAGAGGCTGACCGGACGCGAGACGAAGGAAATCACCTCGATAAGCACCACCAGCGGCAGCAGGTAGATCGGCACGCCATGCGGGACGAACAGCTTCAGGAAGCCAAGGCCGTGCTTGGTGAAGCCGTAGACGACGACCGTTCCGATCACCAGCGCAGCGAGGCCGAAGGTGACGATGATGTGGCTGGTGATGGTGAAGAAATACGGGAACAGGCCAAGCAGGTTAGCGACAAGCACGAACATGAACAGCGAGAACACGAAGGGGAAGAACTTCATGCCTTGCGTGCCCGCGGCGTCCCTCAGCATATTGCCGACAAATTCATAGGCCATTTCCGAGACCGACTGAAGGCGGCCCGGGACGAGGCTGCGGCTCGACGTGCTGAGGTAGAGAAACGCCGCTGCGACAGCAACTGTTGCAAGCATGAACAGAGCCGAATTGGTAAAAGACAGGTCGTAGCCGCCGATGTGAATCGGAATGATCGGATGGATCTGGAACTGGTGAATCGGATCGACCTTGTCAGCAGCCACTTTAAATCCCCATCAAAGCCGCAGACGGCTTCAGTATCCTGTTCAATGCGCCGGCATGCGGCGCCTCAATTCATTCTTTCGGATCGCGCGGTTTGTCGCCCGTTCCGAAATCCGACACAAGCCCGGCTGAACGCAGGACATTTAGCACGCCGGCGCCAAAACCCAGCAGCAGCCCGACTATCAGACCCCATGGCGATGTCCCCGCCACGCGATCGATAAACCAGCCGAGAGCCGCACCGACCACTATCCCGGCGATGAACTCGCTGGACAGCTTGAGCGCCTGGCCGTACCCGGCCACACTGCCCGCTTTCGCGTCGTCTTTCCCCTCGAGCCGATCCGGCCGCCTTGTCGCAAGCGATGC
The DNA here is from genome assembly GCF_040318915.1 of Mesorhizobium sp. M0991. NCBI lineage: Bacteria > Pseudomonadati > Pseudomonadota > Alphaproteobacteria > Hyphomicrobiales > Phyllobacteriaceae > Mesorhizobium > Mesorhizobium sp. M0991. Next base: position 40,493 of record NZ_JAMYNE010000026.1, on the reverse strand, counting down.
TTCAAGGTCGCGCCGGCGGCGCTCAAGATCGTCGTCGCGGATGTCGGCTTCATGCTGCTTGCCGCGGCCGGTTTTTCCGGTTCCGTCTGGCCCATTCTTGTCGGCCACGCAACCCCCCTGCCCGGTCAGACCGTCACCGTCCGTCCGCTTCTTAAAGTCGCCGGCAACATAGTTAGAGGGTCCGCGCCCGTCAAGCCACGGGCGGACGTTCAAGCTCAAGTATTTTTTCGTTATAAATCAGCCGCTTGCCTGGGTGCGACATCGTGCCCGACGCCGTCCCCGACGGGCTGTGGCCGAATCCCCGCGGCGATGCGTCTTCGATCGGCCGCTCTCCCGCGAAAGATGCAAGGGCTGCCTGAGCACTCAGCTCCAGCCGCCGCCATAGGTGCGGTAGAAGATGTGCAGGCCGATCCTGGTCATTTTCTTCATCGTCCTCGCCCAGCCCGGATGGACGTAGTTGGCGTAATAATGCGTCGACGAGCCGACTTCCGGAATGAAGATCTTGCCGGCTGTGACGGCCATGGCGACATCCTGGGCGGTCTGGTAGGCGGCGGGGTTGTCGATGCGCTTCTTCCTGCCGTCGCAGGCGAAGGAAAACTGGCAGCGGTTGAACCAATTGTCGTTCTGGTAGACCACGCCGCAGATCGAGTTCGGATAGGCCGGGTTGCGGACGCGGTTGAGGATGACCTGGGCGACGGCGGCCTGGCCACGCACGGATTCGCCGCGCGCCTCGAAATAGATGCCGTTGGCGAGACAGGCCTGCTCCGGTTTGGAAAAGACGCTCGCCGGCAGCGGCGTCTGCATCCAAGAATGATCGCCCTTGCTCAGCGGCGGAATGAAGCGGCCATCGTTCGGGTCCTCGTCCTGCAGCAAGGCCTCGAAAGGCGACGCCTGTGCGTAATCGGGAGCCGACGAGGCATAGGCGGTTGCCAGCACGTCGGGATGATCGTTGTTGACCAGCGCGGCAAGCATCGCCGGCACGCCGGGATCCGGCTTCTTGTCGACGCGCGTGTGGAAGGCGGCGGCGATCTGGATTTCCTTGCCTTTGATCTCGGGCTTGGCGAAGGCCATCCTCAGCCCGCTGTCCATGCTTGGGCGGAGCAGCGAAGAGGTGCGCTCGAAGATCGAGCCGGCGTTGAAGTTCTTCGGCGGCGAAACGGGCGAGACCTGGATGATGCGGCCCTTCTTGTCGGCGCGCATGATGCGTTCCTCGTCCGGCGTCGTGCCGGCGCTGCCGCCCTTGCCGCGAAACGAAACGGTGCCGATGCCGGGCAGTTGGACACCGGAGCCGGACAGCGAGCCGGTGCTGCTGGAATCGAGGAAGGGCATTTCGGCGGCGTGAACGGAGCCGGCGACGGATTTCTCGACATAGGCGTTCCAGCGGACGCTCGGCGCCTCCAGGCCGGAGACCAGGCTGGTCATGTCCTGATAGGCAACGACCGTCGGAAAGCCGACCCAGATGCCAAGACCAATAATAAACGGAGACAGGAAGGAACGCTTTTTCTCACCGGCGGCGGCGACAAGCCGCGTCAAAACACGTCGATGCACGGAACTCTCCAGAAACGCGACGGACCCCACTGGAGAGCTACAATGATGCATTAACCTTGATGGGGCGTTAACAGCTTAGAACGTTGTTTTCCCATCTCGTGTCGAAGTCAGGCGCTTTTGCGGCTATCCGTTGACGGAAGAAAGATCGGCCAGGCGATCAGCGCGCAAATAGCCGCACCCAGCCAGACGCCTGCCCACGAGCCGAGCACGAGAAGCCCGGGAATGGCGATCGGCACCAGGAAGAAGGCAATGAAGACCAGACTGTTGGCGAGGCCGAGCGCCGTTCCGGCCTGGCTCGCGCCGGCCAGCGTCGCAAGCTCGGTGTAGGCGACGCCGTGCCAGGAGGAGACGCAGATGCCGGCCACGACCAGCACCGCAACGATCGCCAGCGAAAGCATCGGCACTTGGCCTGACAAGAATTGGGCCGCCAACAAGACGAGCGCGGCAAGCACGGTGAAGGCGACCACGCTCAGCATGCTGCACAGACGCAGGAACGGCCGGCGATTGCCATGACGGTCGGTGTAGCGACCGCTCCAGACGCGCATGACCATGGCGCCGACCTGCACGGCAGCCAGGCTGGCGCTGATCACGGCTGTGCCCATGCCGGCGAAATCATGCAGGAAGACGGAAGCAAAGGTGAGCACCGCCACCTGCGGAAAGCATAGCAGGCCGATGGCTGTTGCGATGCGCCAGACGGCCGGGTTGCGCAGCGGCGCCGGGCCGGCCGGCAATGCCGTGCTGCTCGAATGCGCGCCGTCATGCGCCGGCGGCTGATGCAGCCAGCGCCAGGCGAGCGAGGTCGAGACGGCGGATGCAGCCGCCAGAAGTCCGAAGACCGCCGTGAAGCCATGGGCTGAAGCGAGCGATGGCAGCACGAGCGCGCCAAGCCCGCCGCCAAGCGGCACCGCCGTCTGCCTGATGCTCATGGCAAAGCCGCGCTCGCCTTCGCCGAACCAGGCCATGATGGCGCGGCCGCTGGAGCCGTTGACGCTGCCGCCGAGCAATCCGGTGACCAGCAGGGCAGCGGCGAGAAGCGCGACGCCGGGAATATGGGCCGGTGACGGCACCACCAGCGCGGCCATGACAAGCAGCCAAACCGCGGTTGCGCCAAGCCCGGTCAGCAGCACGCGGCGGTCGCCCCAGCGATCGGTCAGCAGCCCCCACGGCAATTCGCTCAGCGCCACGCCCAGGCCGAGAAGGCCAAGCGCCAGGCCGAGTTCGCCATTGGAGAGATGATAGCCCGAGCGCAGGAACACCGCCGTCGCCGGAATGCCGGAGAAGGTCGCGGAAAAGCAGGTGTTGGCGGCGACGCCGATGCCCAGCACCTTCCAGCGATGATTGGCTCGAAGCGCCGCCGCTTCCGACGGGGCGGCAACGGCGCCTGGGCGAAGCGGTTTGCAATCTGGTCCTGTGGCGACAGCGGACATGGTTCAGCTCCTGCATGGGCTGGTTGCGTTCGGTCTTGACGCGCTGTCTCTACCGCCATAGCTTCGTACTGAATATCAGGAAATTTTGTACGAAATGTCCCAAATATCAGGACTATTGCCATGCGACGCGTGACATTCGATCTCGACGTCCTGCGCAGCTTCGTCACCGGCATGGAGCTGGGCAGCTTCGCCAAGGCAGCCGACCGGCTCGGCCGCTCGACCTCGGCAATCAGTGCGCAACTGAGGAAGCTGGAGGAGCAGGCGGCGACGCCGATCTTCCGCAAATCGGGGCGCGGCCTGGCGCTGACGGACGCGGGCGAGACCATGCTCGGCTATGCGCGGCGGCTGATCGAGCTCAATGACGAGGCCGCCTCCGCCATCCACGATGTCGAGCTGGAGGGTTGGGTGCGGCTTGGGCTACAGGAGGATTTCGGCGAGGCGGTGCTGCCCGAGGTGCTCGGGCGCTTCGCCCGCGCCCATCCCAAGGTCAAGATCGAAGCCAGGATCGCACGCAGCCATGAGCTCGCCGAACGGATCATTTCGGGCAACCTCGATATCGCGCTTGCCTGGCACAATGGCGCGACGCTGCCTTACAGCCGGCATGTCGCCGACGTCCAGATGCGCTGGATCGGCCCGGCAAAACAGATCGAGACCAGCCTGCGCGAAGGCGAGCCGTTACCGCTGGTGGCGCTCGAGGCGCCGTGCCTGCTGCGCAGTGTGGCGACCGAAACGCTGGACCGTGCCGGCCTGGCATGGCGGATGGCCTTCTCCAGCCCGAGCCTTGGCGGCATCTGGGCAGCCGTCGCCGCGGGGCTCGGACTGACGATCCGCACCGATATCGGCCTGCCGGCCACGGTCAGGGCGATGACGCCGGAGATCGCCGGGCTGCCCGCCTTGCCCAAGATGGCGCTGTTCCTGCACCGCAAGGAGGCCGAGCCCGACCCGGTAGCGGCGCGGCTTGGCGACATCCTGCTGCAGGCGGCGCTGGAAGCGTTGCCAGGAAGTGGCGACGCGGATGGTCTGAGGAAAGCGGCCTAGCGCAGACGAGCCGAAAGGGCCGCAGGGCGCTCTATGACTTAGTCGGTCGAAGAAGCAGTAATGCTGGCGATCCCTCGCGCCCCCCTCTGTCCTGCCGGACATCTCCCCCACGAGGGGGGAGATTAGCAGCTTCGCCGTCCCGCCCGTCTTTCGGCGTTGGAGATTGGCTAAAGCGGAGGGGACGGCCAATCTCCCCCAAGTGGGGGAGATGCCCGGCAGGGCAGAGGGGGGCGCTGTCCCGCCGACGTCTCGCAAGGTTCCGCGAATGATGATCTAACGGCGCTTCTTCGCCTTGCCGGCGAACGGGTTGTCCGAGGTGCGCAAGGCGATGCGGATCGGCACGCCGGGCATGTCGAAAGCCTCGCCTCTATGCTACCAACATGCTTAACGCCAGTCATCGGCGAGCGGTCTCTTGCTTCAACGAGCTTTTTCGGTGGCGTGCTGGTCCCGGTCAGGGGATAATTCCCCGAGGGCCCCGGCGTAGCTGAATCTGGCGGGTACCGCAGCATTTCTTGAACTTCATACCTGAACCGCAAGGACATTGATCATTGCCGCCGCGTTGCAGCCGGCCGACCAGGGGCAGCAGCGCTGCGGAAGGCAGGAGCGCCGCTGCAAGGGCAGCCAACTTGGCCGAGATTCCCGGTACGACGAGGCGACGACCGGATTTGAACCCTCGCCACGCCCGTTCGGCCACATACTCCGGATCCACCTTGGGCAAGATGTTGAAGAGCACCGTCTGATTGGCGCCTGACCTTGCGAGAAACTCCGTCGACACCGGGCCTGGTGCAACGCATGTGACCGTCACACCGGTTCGGCGCAATTCCTGGTGAAGCGCCTCTGAGAAGAAGCGCACGAAAGCTTTGCTAGCGAAGTACAGAGCCATATAAGGCCCGGGAACGAACCCGGCCACGGAACTGAGATTGAGCACCCCGCCCCGTCGGCGCGCCACCATCCCCGGCAGAAAATGGAGGGTCAGTTCTGTGAGGGAATGTATGTTGAGATCGATGATGCCGAGTTGACTATCAATAGGCAGCGCCGTCGTCGCGCCCCGCAGGCCATAGCCGGCGCTGTTGACCAGGACATCACAGACCAGGCCGTGTGCGGACAGGAAGCCCTCCAGGCGCGTTGGCGCATCGCCTGCCACGAGATCCAACTCGAGCGTGAATGCCTCGCCACCCCTCTCCCGAACCTCAGACGCCGCAGCGGCCAAACCCTCGGGCGAGCGGGCAACCAGCACAACCGCACCGCGCTCCCGTGCAGCGACGCTCGCAATTGCCCGGCCAATTCCACCCGAGCCGCCAATCACGACGACGGCGGGCCGGAATTCACAGTGCGAAATCATGTCGCGTTCCTCTGTCCTGCAGGAGCGGCAACACTTGGATCGAGCAGCATCACTTCATCGGCGACAATGCCGTTCAGGATCTTTTCGAATCTCTCCAGTGCTCGTGCAACGTTCGCTCCATCCATGACCCGGTGATCGTAGTGGATGCGGACATTCACCGATCCGTCTTTGCCGATCGGACCGTAGTTGAGAAGCGTGGTCAATGGTGTCAGCGGGTTGAGTGATTCGGCACCGAGACCAGAATAGACGGACAGTTGGAAGGTACCGAAGTAATTTGCCCTTTGCCGGGCGATGTTCAACCCTAGCCACATAAGCAGCCACCTGACTGGCGCGGGCGCACCTGCCATCCGCAAGGCACGCCGGAACTCCGGGACCTCCAGGATCGGCCGTGATCGAGCCGCGTGGATGGATCCCTCAAGTTCCGTGATGGAGTAGCGCTCCGGGCGCTTGATGCAGCTCAGCAGAACCGCCGGCTCGCCATCATATTCGCGCTCGTGGGCAATCGAGGCTACGCTTGCCGGATACTCGTAAAGCTGCGGCCAGGGCAACTTGACATAGGCGCGCCGCAGTTCCGGCATCTCTAGGGCGAGAAGCGCATATCCTTTCAGGAAGATCGCGGTCCACGAGGGCCTGGTCTGCTGCCCCATTCGAGCCGTTACGAGGGGGCCGAGGTTCATCTGACGCTGTACCGCGACCCGTGGCACGCCGATCGAAAACCTCATCAGGTCGCCAACAAGGCGCCGGGGCGCGGAAAGCTTGAGGGCTCGGCCTCGCATCAAACGTACCTCTAATCTCTAATAAAGATAAGGGAGTATTCGCTTGGTCTTTTCCATATAGGCACGGTATTGCGGGCCGAAATTCTCCAGCATCATACGCTCTTCCTTGTCCACTCTCAGCAGGAAAAGGACTGCGAACCCAATCAAACCCGATATGCCCGCAATCCAGTTCGGCAGCAGAAAGACCTGGCCGAGGCCCATGAGCAGGAACGAGGTATACATCGGGTGGCGGACCAAGGCGTATGGTCCGGCGCAGATGAGTTCATGCCGTTCGCGGATCTCCAGCGTAATCGACCAGTTCCGGCCAAGTTCCTTGTGGGACCTGCGAAAAACCCATAGCGCGGAGCAGAAGATGATTGTGCCGAGAGCCACGGCCCACGCGCTGGCCGGGTGGTCAGCCGCTGCGGGCATGCCGGTGACAACATAGAAGGCAGGCAGGATTGCGAGGCCAAACAGAGCAGATGCAAGCCCGACGATCTCTGAACGTGAGCGGTAGCCAGTTACAATTCGCACGCGCCTTGCCCGGCGCTCGAAGGGATACCGGATCACGTACCAAGCAACGATGCCGATCACCCAAATGACCTCGCCAAGTGAGGCTGCCGCAATGCTCACTTCAGGTCACCAGCGCCCTTTCTGCGATCGCGACTGTAGCAGCTGCCCCTGGGTATGGCCACTTCACCCATCGCCCTCGATTTCGTCACCGGCCGACCTTCAGGCGCAGCGATCCTCTCCGAGTTAGTCCGCAGACGCGAAAGCAGGAGGGGCAGTACCGATCGCATTCGGTCCCATTCATCCCTCGAATCTTGGTTATGTATTCATCTCCCGAAGCTCGGTTATGAATTGTTGCGGCCGGAGCTGAATGGCGGGAGTCTTATATCCCATGGAATGAGCGATGTTCGCCACGAACCCGTTGCAGTTCAAGACCGTCGCCTGCCAGACATGCGAACTCGCCTGCAGCTTGCGGATGTAGGCAACGACTTTGTCGTATTCGGCCCGGGTCAGTATGATTTGCCAGCTTGCGGATCTGTATGGTTCTTCCAGATCACCGTCGCTCCACCCGGTTTCGGCTGGCACCGGCACGACATGGCCCAGAACATAGGGAACCGCACTGTTCGAAGCCGGGTGAAGGCCCGCGACTTGGGGATCGATCATTCTCCCGGCCCGGTCCACGCGCCCAAAAACTGCGTAGGTGTGGCCGTAGCTTAGGGCGTAGCGGGAGCGGAACTCGATGAAGTACCGCTCGTCGTTTTTTTGAGGCGCAGCTCCGCCATCGGCATAAGATATGAAATTCGGCTGGGGCGGCAGGTCTTTCGTCTGACATGCCGCTGCCGGGAGGGCCACCAACGCCACAAGCAAGAGACGGCTATTTACAAGCGTCATCGCCGCGTCCATTCCCGAACTTCACAAAGCACAGACTTAATAACGGCCTATGCCCGCCAACCGCGCCCTAGGCTATGAAGCCGGCCAAAGCCCCGGCTGCGTATGTATGGGGAAGGGCTTGGCACCCCTTCCCCATACAAGCCGGTCCTTACTTAATCACTGGTTGCTCTACCGGAGCGGGCGCCGGAGCTTTACCCTTTCCTTTGCCGATCCAGTCGTTCGCGCAGCCGCTCAGGCTGGCAACGGCGAGCACAGCAACCATTGCAATCAATATCCTGCTCATCAAGCAATCCTTTCCCCGGGGGCGGAATAGCCTATAGAATCGCCACAAATAAAACGATATGCAGCCCCACGAAGTTAGCTGCGATCTACACCAACGCCTAGTGCAGAAATGACACAGTTGGCACCCGGTTGTCGGCGGCACCTTTGCGGTGACGTGCTGGCAGGGTTCACCGTCCAACGGAGATCAGGCCTGCCCACCATCAAACAACCACCACCGTCGTGCCCAAAGGAGTACGGTCGTAGAGGTCAATGACGTCGTCATTTATCATACGGATGCACCCGTTCGATACCGCTGTGCCTATCGTGTATGGCTCGTTTGTACCATGTATCCGGAAGTGGGTGTCGCGCCCGTCGCGATAGAGATAAAGGGCACGCGCACCAAGCGGGTTGTTTGGTCCGCCAGGGACCCCCCCTGCATACTGCACCAGGCGCGGCTTGCGCTGCATCATGCTGGCGGTGGGTGTCCACGACGGCCAGTCCGCCTTGCGGCCGACGGTCGCTGTACCCTTGAACGAAAGTCCCTGCTCGCCGACGCCAACGCCGTAGCGCGTCGCCCACCCGTCCGTCTCGACGGCATAGAGAAAACGTTGCGAAGTATCGACGACGATCGTTCCGGCCGGCTCGTTTCCGTCGTACCGCACATGCTGCCGTCGGTAACGAGGATTCAGGCCACGCCTTGGTCCGAACGCGGATGAAATCGACGTGCATCCGGAGATCATCAGAGCCAGACTACCCAGCACGAGCCCCCGGCGCGCAATGTGGTGTTCTTCCATTTGTACCTGCTAGGAAACTGGTCATCTACCGCCGCCCTCGTCTCTACCATTCCAAGGCCTGCGGGCCAAGTCTCGCTGTGTGGTGGCAAAAATGAATTCACAGGATTAACAAGCGAATTGGAGCGAAACTTCTTGCGATAACCGTCTGCCTCTGTTCGGTTATGTCAAATGGGCATAGGACAGAGACGATGAAGCCTGACTTCCACGGTAAAGTCGCGATTGTGACCGGCGCAGGCTCCGGAATAGGGGCGGCTGTTTCACGGCAACTCGCGCAAGAAGGAGCCGAGGTTGTTGTCGCCGACCTTGATGCCGAGGCCGCGCACTGCAAAGCCGCCGAAATAAGCTCGCAAGGAGGCCGGGCCTACGACTTTGCGGTAGATGTCACGGATGCGGCAGCCGTGGAAAAGCTGATCGAGTTCACTGTCCAGAAATGCGGCGGACTGGATATGGCGGTAAACAATGCAGGTATCGACGGCGTTCGAAAAGCAACAGCAGACTATCCGCTCGACAACTGGCACAAGCTGATAAACGTCAATCTTAATGGCGTTTTCTACAGCATGAAGTACGAAATCGCCGCCATGCTGGATCGAGGCGGAGGCGCCATCGTGAACATGTCCTCCGTTCTCGGTTCCGTCGGCTTGCCAACTGCGTCCGCATACACGGCAGCGAAACACGGAGTCGTTGGACTAACCAAAGTTGCGGCGATCGAATATGCGAGGATGGGCATCCGGATCAATGTAGTCGGCCCCGGCTTGATCGAAACGCCTCTTTTATCGGAGCAAATGGAGGCATTAGCCACCCGGCGCATGGCAGGCCTGCAGCCGATGGGCAGGCGCGGGAAACCGGAAGAAGTAGCGGCTCTTGTGTGCTTCCTCTTGTCCGACCAGGCCAGCTTTATCACTGGGAGCTACCATCTGGTGGACGGAGCTTACACCGCCCATTAGGTGCAGTGGCTGTCCCCACTCGTGCTGGCTATTGTCAGGGCAATGACGCAGATCGCCGGACTGCCCACACTGCCTGAGATGGCACTGTTCCCGCGTCGCAAGGGAGGCCGAGCCAGACCCGGTGGCGGCGCGACTTGCCGACATCCTGCTGCAGGTGGCGGTGGAATCGCCTGCCCGAAAATGTGCAGGCGCTGCCCGCGAGCGGCCGGCGGAGCGTACCTGATGCGGGCGCCCAGAAGACGTGGCGGTCAGTGGCGCTTCTTCGCCCTGCTGGCAAAAGGATTGTCCGAGGTGCGCAAGGCGATGCGGATCGGCACGCCGGGCATGTCGAAAGCCTCGCGCAGGCTGTTCGAGAGATAGCGGACGTAGGATTGCGGCATCGCATCGGGGCGTGAGCAGGAGACGACGAAGCCCGGCGGCCGCGTCTTGGCTTGCGTGACATATTTGATCTTCAGCCGACGCCCGGCGACGGCGGGCGGCGGATGATGTGCCAGGATGCCTTCCAGCCAGCGGTTGAGCTTGCCGGTCGAGACACGACTGTTCCAAACGCGATGCGTCCTGATCACCGCATCCATCAGCTTGTCGAGACCGCGCCCGGTCTCGGCTGAGACCGGCACCGCCTGCATGCCGCGCGCCTGCGGAAGAAGCCGCTCGGTTTTTTCGCGCAGTTCGGCCAGCAACTCCTGGGGATGATCAACAAGGTCCCATTTGTTGAAGGCGATCACCGGGGCACGGCCCTCGCGGATGATCAGGTCGGCGATCTGCAGATCCTGCTTCTCGAAGGGAATGGTGGCGTCGAGCACGATGATGACGATCTCGGCAAAGCGGATGGCGCGCAAGCCATCCTGCACCGACATCACTTCCAGCTTTTCGTGGATCCTGGCCTTACGGCGCATGCCGGCGGTGTCGAACAGTTTCAACCGGCGGCCATGCCAGTCCCAGTCGACCGAGATGGAATCGCGGGTGATGCCGGCCTCGGGGCCGGTCAACAGCCGCTCCTCGCCGATCAGCGCGTTGATCAGCGTCGACTTGCCGGCATTGGGGCGGCCGACGACGGCGATGCGCATCGGCTTGGTGTCGTCATAGCTCGGCTCGGCGTCCGGGTCGGTGATGTCCTCGCCGATCAGCACCTCGCTGGCGGCGACCTCCTCCTCGCCGGCCTCTTCGTCCTCGCCGAAGGCGCGCGCCTCGCCAAGTGCCGCGATCACGGCGTCGCGCAAATCAGGCAGGCCCTGGCCGTGTTCGGCCGAGACCGGGATCGGCTCGCCAAGGCCGAGCTCCCAGGCCTCCAGCATGCCGCCCTGGGCGCCCCGCGCCTCGGCCTTGTTGGCGACGACGACAACTGGCTTGCCGGACTTGCGCACGATCTCGGCGAAGGTCTTGTCGTCGGGCATCAGCCCGGACTTGGCATCGATTGTGAAAAAGATCAGGTCGGCCTCGCGGATGGCGATCTCGGTCTGGGCGCGCATGCGGCCGGGCAGCGTCGAGGCCGCCGCATCCTCGAAGCCGGCGGTATCGATGACGTCGAAATGCAGATCGTAGAGCTTGGCGGCATGGACGCGACGATCGCGGGTGACGCCCGGCGTATCGTCGACAAGCGCCAGCTTCCTTCCCACCAGCCGGTTGAAAAGGGTCGATTTGCCGACGTTAGGCCGGCCGATGATGGCGACTTTGAAGGTCATCCGTTGTTACGATACACCGCCCGAGCCGCGGATCAGCTCCGACATCAAAGTCGCCCGCTCGCGCGTGTTGCGCGGGGCGCCGTCATCGGCGGCGATCTGGTCGAACAGCTTCAATGCATCCGCCGCCTTGCCTTCCTTCCAGGCAGCAAGGCCAAGCGCTTCGCGCGCCGTATGGCGCAGTGTGTTGGTGTCGGCGGTGAGCGCCTCGACGCGGCTGGAGACATCGGCGAAAGAGCCGTGGTCGACCAGAAGCAGCGCTGCCCTGAGACGAGCCATGTCGCGAATACCGGAGGGGATCTTGGTGTCGGCGGCGACCTCGTCGAAATCCTTGACGGCGGCGTCGACGTCGCCCTTGTCCGCCTTGACGGTTGCCGCACGCATGCGGGCGAGCAGCGGATAGGCGCCGTAGCCGTCCTTCTCCAACGCCTCCAGAGCGGCAAGCGCCTCGTCGTTCTTGCCGTCATTGGCGAGCTTGAGCGCCTGCGAAAAAGCATCGCCCGAGCGGTTGGCGCGGGTCTCGTCCCAATAGCGGTAGCCGACGACAGCAGCAGTGCCAAGCACCACCAGCACGGCCAGCACGAGCAAGGCGGGACCGAAACGGTCCCACAGCGCATGCGCCTGGTCGCGACGAATCTCTTCGTTGACTTCGCGGATAAAACTGTCGTCCGACATGGATCAAAACCATTCATGCCCCGGCCGGGGCGGTTGATGAGCCCGCGTTTTAGCGAAATTTTGCCGGCATGGAAGGGGTTCGGCAGGAAAATCGCCTATTCACGAGGCAGTCGCCGCCAAAGGCGGCCGCACGGGTCGATCGTATCCGTGCCATATTTCACCGGTAGGCGGTGCTTCTACATTCCTTGATCCGGTCAGATGCCTTTGCCCCGTTTGTCCCGCGTTGTTGCGTTTTCGATTGCCGCGCTTGCAACCGGCGCGGCTTTTGCCGACCCGCCGGCGGCGCCGGCAAAACCGAAGCAGATCATCATCATCTCGTTCGACAGTGCCCGGGACATTTCGCAGTGGCAGCGCAGCCGGGCGCTGGCCCAGCGCACCGGTGCGCATTTCACCTATTTCGTCTCCTGCGTGTTCCTGCTGTCGCCCGAGACACGCAAGGAATACACCGCGCCGGGCAAGACAGAAGGCAAATCGAATATCGGCTTTGCCGCCTCCAGACAGGAAGTCGCCGACCGGCTCGAGCAGATCGACCTCGCCGCCTCCGAAGGCCACGATATCGGCAGCCATGGCTGCGGCCATTTCGACGGCAAGGACTGGAGCAAAGCCGACTGGCTGAGCGAGTTCGGCTCATTCAGGCATATTCTCGAAAACGCCTATTCGATCAACGGCATTGCTCCTGAACCGAAGGGCTGGCGCGATTTCGCCCGCAAATCGGTGGTCGGGTTTCGCGCGCCTTATCTGTCGGCAAACAAGGCGCTCTACGAGGCGCTGCCCGCGGCCGGCTTCCTACTCGACGCAAGCGGCGTCTCGCGTGGGCCGGTCGAGCCGCCGACCGTCAACGGCGTCACGCGCTTTTCGCTGCCGCAGATTCCGGAAGGGCCGAGCTCAAGGCGGGTGATCGCCATGGATTACAATCTCTATGTCAGGCATTCCGGCGGCTTCGAGCGGCCGAGCATGGCGGCCGAATTCGCCGAGCGGACCTACGCCGCATTCCGCGCCGCCTTCGATGCGCAATACCGGGGCAAGCGTATCCCGCTGCAGCTCGGCTTTCATTTCACCCTGATGAACGACGGCGCCTACTGGAACGCGCTGGAACGCTTTGCCGGCGAGGTCTGCGTGATGAAACAAGTCGAGTGTATCAGCTTTCGCGATTATGTTTCGCGGCGAGGCGAACGGCAGGCAGCGGTGGGCGGCTGAGCGGAAGCGCTCGCCGCCCGCTACTCTTTAGCTTACCGGCTGATCCTCGGGGCGCAGGCCGGCTTGCTCACGCTCCAGATAGCGCTGGTCGATTTCAGGCAGCGGTTCCCCTTCCAGCGTCGCCTCGAAGGCGCGTAGGCGTTTGTGCACCGACTGCAATTCAACGATGGTCGACCAGGATGTGAGCAGGAACTGGAGCGACCCTGTTACTCGGCCGAAGGCGTTGGAAATCTGCTGGAAGGGTCCGAAAGTTATCCTGTGAGCCACGAAGGATGGCCCAAGGATCAGCATGGCGAAGATATTGTCGGCCTGCAGGTAGGTGTAACGCACCACATTGAAATAGATATAATGAAAATACAGCCGGAAATAGTTTTGACGGACCTTGGAAAACAGCTCGGCAGTGGTTGCAGGCTGAGCCCTGTCCGCATGATCCTCGCCGTAGACGAGCTCCTTGCGATAAGCAGCCTCGACACGTTGATTGCGAAATTGCAGCCCAGGCAACTTCAAACCCGCAACCATAACCGAAATCGTTCCGAACAGGCACCAGGCAAGCGCGGCAACGACCAGTGGCTGCGGAATCGCACCGACGATTGGCAGTTCGCTGATATGGCTCTGCAGTTGAATCATCACCGGCAGGAATGCGATCAAGGTCATGATCGACTGGACAAAGCTGGAACCCAGATCTTCCATGATCTGCGAGAACCGCATCGTATCCTCCTGAATACGTTGTGAGGCGCCCTCGATGTGGCGGAGCCTGCTCCAGTTCTCCACGAAGTAATTGTTCATCGCGGTGCGCCAGCGGAATATCCAGTGGCTCACGATGAAGGCATTGACGACCTGCACATTCATTCCTATCAGCGCGAGCCATGAAAAGCTGGCCAATCCGGCATAAAACTCTGCGTCGGTGGATTTAATGGTCCCCGACATCAATCCCTGGATATAGTCGAAGAAAGGCCCATACCAGGCGTTGACCGCGACACTGACCTGTACATTGAAATAGATGAGGAACAGGATGACCGCGCTGATCAATATCGACCAGTTTTGCCACGGATGCGGCGCATACCAGCTCCAGAATGCATAGAAGACGGCAACGCAAAAAGCGAAATAGAGATAGAACCACAGAAACGGGTTCGACCAGAGTACGGCGATACCGATAATGGGCGGTGCATCAGCCGCAGCCGGCGGCAAGCCGAACACAGCGCCCAGCTGTTCGCCACCGAAAAACCAGAACAGGATAGCGGCAAGGCTCCAGACGGCTACCGAAGAGAAGAAGAGCTTCGGCTGCGGGAAGAAGGATATAAACACTGTGGGGAAATCCTCGGTCGATGCGCAAATCAGCGGGGTTCAACGCGCATAAAGTCACACATTAGTGGGAAAGAAAATGCCCGCTACCCAATGCCGGTCGTCGAGCAAGACCATAATCATGGCGATTTTGGCGCAGCCGACCAGGCGATCGCACCCGAGGCCAGCAGCACGGCTGCGGCCACGATCGAGGCAAGGAAAAAGTTACCCGAGGCCTGCGCGAGCAGCCCGGCGACGATCGGGCCGATGATCTGGCCGAGGCCGAAGGCGGCCGTCATCACCGCCAGCATCCGGCGTGGTGCTTGCGGGGCAAGCTGCCTGCCGGCCTGCAGACCAAGCGCGGTGATGGCGATGAAGGTGCCGCCGCCGAGAAGGCCACCGAGCAGCGGCCCGGTGCGCGCGCCCATGACGACACTGGCGCTGACGCCGACCACCTCGACCAGGCACCCCAGGGCGTAGGTGGCATAGAGCCCGATTTTAGCCGCGAGCTTCTGCCACAGCCAGACCGAAGGAAAACCGGCAAGTCCGGTGACCATCCAGACCACAGCCTCGAAGACGCGGCCGCCGCCGCCCTGACGGACGATCGCGACCAGGAACGTTGCCGTGACGATGTAGCCGAAGCCGAACAGGCCGTAGGCGACGATGATCTTCACCAGCGACCGGTCTTTCGGCAGTGCCGGCTCGCTCCCGGTGGTGCTGTTCGCGGCCGAGGTGCCGCCGGCCAGCAAGGCAACGGCGGCAAAGCCGCAGGCTGAAATTACCGCGGACCACAGCCAGCCCGCAGCCCAGCCGGCATGTTCGGTGACGAGGACTGCCAACAGCGCCGAGGACGCCGCGATGCCGAGGCCGACACCGCCGAAATACAGCGCCTGCAGGTCGTTTCGCCCGGCCGCGGCGAGGTGGCCGAAAACGATGCTGGTCATGAAGACCAGCACGAAGGCGCTGGCGAGGCCGGCAAGAAAGCGGATGAGGAGGAAGGCGGGCATGGTGCCGGTCAGGCCCATCAGGCCGGTGAGGATCGCGGTGGCGGCAAGGCCGGCCAGCATCAGCTGGCGCTCGCGGCCTTGCGCCCAGCCGCCGGTGGCGGCAAGCGCGCCAACGAGGTAGCCGAGATAATTGGCCGATGCGATCCAGCCGGCATCGGCCGGCGACAGGCCGAGCTCTTCCATCATGCCGGGCAGGATCGGCGTATAGACGAAGCGGCCGATGCCCATGGCGACAGCCAGGGCAATCATGCCGGCGATTGCCAGGCGCAAAGGCGAAGCGATGTTCATCGCGGCGCACCATAGGTGCGCCTGCCGGTGAGACAATCCGCCTTTTATTGGGCCAGAAGGGCTGCGCAGCCACGTCGGCGGCCGGCTCACCTAAAGTGCCAGCAAGTCCTTGTTCAGCCGCAGCAGGTCCTTGGCGGGGCCGTCTCGAAGCGGGTACGACGCGCAGTCAGCCTGAATGGCATGTCGGCGAGCTCGCGCTCCGACATGGTGTCGAGCACCGGATGCGACAGCGGATCAGTCCCCCAGCTGGCGGCCCCGCTGTCATGCCGGTGTGGCTGCGTTCCGATCGGGGAAAAGGCGCTGAGCCATGATAAAATCTTCATCAGGTTTGCCTCCTCACTCTGAGTAACCCACTTAGAATCCGGCATCCGGCAGTGTCTGGCAATTGAGATTTCAGCCGTTCGAGTTTAGAAAAACTGTATGGCTATGCTGAACCGCGTCCATCTCAACGGCTTGCGCGCCGTCGAAGCCGTCGCGCGCCTGGGCTCGCTTGCGGCTGCGGCCAGCGAGCTCAACGTCTCGGTCAGCGCCGTCAGCCAGCAGATCAACCGGACCGAAAAGCAGCTTGGCCGGGCGCTATTCGACCGAACGGCGGCTGGCCTGGTAGCGACCGAATTCGGTGCCATCTTCACAACGCGGCTCAGCGCAGGCTTTCGCGAACTTGCGCAGGCGATGGCGCTTGCCGATGAAAGCTCGGAGTGCACGCTGGTGGTTTCGGTAGCGCCGGCCTTCGCCTCGAAATGGCTGCTGCCGCGGCTGTCGCGGCATTTTGCCCGGCATCCGAACGTGCTCCTGCGCATCGACGCCTCGGTACGGCTTGCCGATCTCGATCGTTCGGACATCGATGTCGCCATCCGGCTCGGCGACGGCAAATGGCCGGGCGGGCGGGCCGAATTGCTGCTGGCGCAGGAGGTGTTTCCGGTCTGTGCACCGGTGATCGCCAGCAAGCTGAAATCGATAGACGACCTTGCTTTGACCTGTGCGATCACCGACGAAAGATCGATGATCAGCTGGGAGAGCTGGTTCGAAGCGGCCGGGGTGGAGCCGGTCACCTTCATGAAAGGCGCGCGCTTCACCGATCCGATGCTGTGCCTGGAATCGGCGATTGCCGGTCACGGCGTCATGCTCGGCTGGCAGTTGCTGGCCGCCGACGCGCTGGCCGACGGCCGGCTTGTCGCGCCGTTCGGCATACGCGCGCAGAGCGGCCTCGGCTATTGGCTGGTGACTTCGGCCAGCAAGAGCGAAAGCCGCAAGGTCAGGGATTTCAAGACCTGGGTGCGCGAAGAGATCGAGGCGACGATGGCGCAGTTCAGGTCGCTCGAGAGCGCCAGCTGAGCCTGCCGGCATCATCACGGTGGAAAGGTCGGTAGCGCCGGTCTATGTAAGAAACAGTCCCCAATCACGGCAGGCAGGATCATGACCACACATTCGCGCGGCGTTTCCGCAACTATCGACCCGGTGAAGCTCGACAGGCTGGCGGAGGTCGCCGTCAAGGTTGGGCTGCAATTGCAGCCGGGGCAGGATCTGGTGCTGACCTCGTCTATTGCAGCGCTGCCTTTGACGCGGCGGATCGTCGAGCACGCCTACAAGGCGGGCGCCGGCCTGGTGACGCCGATCTTCAACGATGACGAGATCATGCTGGCGCGCTTCCGCTATGGCGCCGACGCTGGTTTCGACCGCGCCGCCGGCTGGCTCTATGAAGGCATGGCAAAAGCCTTCGCCAGCAATGCGGCGAGGCTTGCCGTGCGCGGCGAGGATCCGTCGCTGCTTTCTTCTCAGGACCCGGCAAAGGTGGCGCGTGCCAACAAGGCGAATTCGATGGCCTACCAGCCGGCGCTGGAGAAGATCACCGGCTTCGACATCAACTGGAACATTGTGGCTTATCCCGATCAGGCCTGGGCCAAACAAGTGTTTCCGAACGACGCCGAAGACGTCGCCGTGGCCAAGCTTGCGGACGCCATCTTTGCCGCCTCGCGGGTGGACGTCGAAGACCCGATCGGCAACTGGACGGCGCACAATGCGGCGCTTAAGAGCCGCACCGAATGGCTGAACGGCCACAATTTCCATGCGCTGCATTTCACCGGCCCCGGCACCGACCTGACCGTCGGGCTGGCTGACGGCCACGAGTGGATGGGCGGCGCCTCGACCGCCAAGAACGGCATCACCTGCAACCCCAACATCCCGACCGAAGAGGTTTTCACCACGCCGCATGCAAGGCGCGTCGAAGGCCATGTCACGAGCACCAAGCCGCTGTCCTACCAGGGCACGCTGATCGACGGCATTGCGGTGCGTTTCGAGGCGGGCCGTATCGTCGAGGCAAAAGCTTCGAAAGGTGAGGATGTACTGCAAAAAGTGCTGGACACAGACGAAGGCTCGCGCCGTCTCGGCGAGGTGGCGCTGGTGCCGCATTCCTCGCCGATCGCCAAGAGCGGGCTCTTGTTCTTCAACACGCTGTTCGACGAGAACGCCGCCTGCCACATCGCGCTTGGCCAGTGCTATTCGAAGTGCTTCGTCGACGGCGCCTCGCTCAGCCAGGACGAGATCGCGGCGCGCGGCGGCAACAAGAGTTTCATCCACATCGACTGGATGATCGGCTCGGACAAGATCGACATAGACGGCGTCCATAAGGATGGCAGCCGCGTGCCGGTGATGCGCAAGGGCGAGTGGGTCTGACAGGACTGCGCGGCGTTCCCGGATCCCATGGGCGTAGATATTGAGATCAAGCGCATCTATGAGCCGCCGGCGCCCGCTGACGGGCAGCGGGTGCTCGTCGACCGGATATGGCCTCGCGGCGTCCGTGGCAAAGACGCCGCGCTAACGGTCTGGCTGAAGGACATCGCGCCGAGCAATGCGTTGCGCAAATGGTTCGGCCACGACCCGGCGCGCTGGGCGGAGTTCCAGCGGCGATACCGCGCCGAGCTCGACAGCAATGGCGAGGCGGTCGGGCAGCTGCGCGCCTTGCTGGGCAAAGGCCGGGTGACGCTGATCTACGGCGCGCATGATGAGACGCATAACAATGCGGTGGCGCTGGCGGAATATCTACTTCGTCATCCTCGGGCTTGACCCGAGGATCCATGCCGCAACTTCAGCCGAAGGATGCGGCGGAGTAGAACCTGCAAGGTTGCAATGCTCAAACGTCACGGCATGGATCCTATGGTCTGCGCCGCGTCGCTTCGCTCCTTGCTCCGCCATAGGATGACGACAGGATAGGCACCGCGACTTCACTTCCGCCCAACCGTCTGCTGATAAACATCAGGCTTGAAGCCGACGAGAATCCTGTCACCAAATTCCAGCACCGGCCGCTTGATCATCGTCGGTTTGGCCAGCATCAGCGCCTTGGCCTTCTTCTTATCCAGGCCCAGCCTGTCCTCGTCCGACAATTCGCGAAACGTCGTGCTCGCCTTGTTGAGCAGGATTTCCCAGCCGACCTTGCCTGACCAGCCGTTCAGCCGATCCGCATCCAGTCCGTCTACCCTGTAGTCATGAAAGCGATAGGCAACATCATGGCTCGCCAGCCAGACACGCGCCTTCTTGACCGTGTCGCAATTGGTGATGCCGTACATGGTGATCGTCAAAACGGATCCTCGGACCGGTCGAATCTGACGGCACCCTAAAACCGCACCTCTTAGTTTTCCAGCGGCCTTGCCGGGCATCGCGATTTTCGCGCTTGCCAATAGTAAAGGAATTTTCCTAAGTGTTGTCCCGAGCCAACTTTGGTCATGCGGATGGCCGAGGCAAGGAAATGACCATGACGAGCCTGCAGACCGAAAGCCCCCCGCCGATCGACGGCATTTTCCGGGCGCTCGCCGATCCTACCCGGCGGCGCGTAGTCGAGCGGCTGAACCGAAGCCCCGCCTCGGTCAGCGAGCTTGCCCAGCCGTTCGAGATGGCCCTGCCCTCCTTCATCGAACATCTCAGGGTTCTGGAAGGCTGCGGGCTGGTGCATTCGGAGAAGGCAGGCCGCGTCAGGACCTACCGGCTCGCGCCGGAGCCGTTGAAGCTCGCGGAAAACTGGTTGGCCGAGCAGCGTGCGCTGTGGGAGCGCCGCCTCGACCAGTTCGACGACTACGTGCTGAAACTCAAGGAGAAAGACAGATGAATATGGTCCCGTTGTTCCAACCCGATCCGAAGCTCGACCTCGTGCTCGAACGAGCGATCCAGGCGCCGCGAGAACTGCTGTGGACGGCATTGACGAAGCCCGAGCATGTCCGCCAATGGTTCACGCCGAAGCCGTGGATCATCACCGATTGCGAGATCGACCTTCGGCCCGGCGGCCTGTTCCGCACCCGCATGCAGTCGCCCGACGGCAAGGAGGTCAACGACAGGCGTTGCTGCTACCTCGAGATTGTCCCGAACGAGCGGCTGGTGTGGACCGATGCGCTGCTGCCAGGCTACCGGCCGTCAGGCGACCCATTCATTACAGCGGTCATATCGCTGCAATCGTATGGCGAGACGACGCGCTACACCGCCACCGCCATCCACCGCGACGAAGCCACGCGCAACAGCCACGAGGAGATGGGCTTCTACGACGGCTGGGGCACAGTGGCGGATCAGTTGGCCGGCTATCTCAAGACGATCTGAGGCGACCCTGCTTCGCACTCACATTGCGGCCACGGAGCCGTCGTGGCCGTTCAACCGAACGCCGGTGCCGAAGGAACCAACGCTCGCAACAAACTTGACGGTTGGCATAATGCCAATGTCGAAGGCTCAGGCGCCGTAACCGATGATACCCTTGATCTCAAGGAAATCATGGATCGCCCAGTCGGCGTATTCGCGGCCGTTGCCGGACTGCTTGTAGCCGCCGAAGGGCGCGAACGTGTCCCATTCCGGATAGTTGATCGAGACCTGCCCGGCACGCAGCCGGCTGGCAATCTTGCGGGCGTGGTCGATATCCCCCGACTGCACATAGGCGGCCAGGCCATAGACGGTGTCGTTGGCGATCTTCACCGCATCATCATCGTCATCGTAGGAGATGACAGACAGAACCGGCCCGAAGATCTCCTCCTTCTCGATGGTCATGCCGGGCCTGACGTGGCCGAAAACGGTCGGCCGCACATAGTAGCCACGGTTGAGGTGCTCCGGCCGGCCGGGGCCGCCGGTGACCAGCGTTGCGCCCTCGGCGATACCGGCCTCGATCAGCCGCTGGATCTTGTCGAACTGGATGTTGCTGACCACCGGCCCGAGCTTGGTCTCTTCCGAGCGCGGGTCGCCAACCTTGTGCGCTTCGGCCGTCTTCTTGGCGATGGTCAGCGCTTCGTCGTGGCGGGCGGCCGGCACCAGCATGCGGGTCGGCGCGTCGCAGGACTGGCCGCTATTGCCGAAACACGCCTTGACACCCTTGCGCACCGCCGCCTCGAAGTCGGCGTCGGGCAGCACGATGTTGGCCGATTTGCCGCCCAGCTCCTGCGCGACACGCTTGACCGTATCGGCGGCCGTCTTGGCGACGATGATGCCGGCCCGGGTCGACCCGGTGAACGAGACCATGTCGACGTCAGGATGGCCGGCCATGACCTGGCCGACATCCGGGCCGGTGCCATTCACCATATTGTAGACGCCCTTCGGCGTGCCGGCGGCGTCCATCACCTCGGAAAAGATGATGCCGCTGATCGGCGCGATTTCGGAAGGCTTTAAAACGACGGTGCAGCCGGCGGCGATCGCCGGCGCCACCTTGCAGACGATCTGGTTGAGCGGCCAGTTCCACGGTGTAATCAGCGCGCAGACGCCGATCGGCTCCTTTACCACCATGGTGGTGCCGCGCTTCTCGCTGAATTCGTAATCCTCAAGCGCCTTGATGGTAGCTTCCATATGCGCCCTGCCCGCCCAGGCCTGCGCCTCGCGCGCCAACCTGATCGGCGCGCCCATTTCATGGCTGACCACCTGGGCGATGTCCTCGTAGCGCTCATTGTAGACTTCGAGGATACGCTTCAGCAGCTTCAGGCGCTCGGTCTTGCTGGTTTGCGAGAAGGCCGGGAATGCCGCCTTGGCTGCCGCCACGGCCTTGTCGACATCGGCTTTCGAGCCGACCGAGATTTTGGTGTAGGCCTCTTCGGTGGACGGATCGATCACATCCAGCGTTGCCGGAACCACGGGGCCGACCCATTTGCCGCCGATGAAGAAATTGAGATGACTGCCCATGGGTGCTCCGGTTTTCTAGGAATGAGTGAGACTAGCTTGGCAGCATAGGGCAGTTGGCGCCACGGCGCAGGCTGATATGCGCCACGTCGCCGACGCTGAATTGAAAACCCTCCGCCCGGCGCGGCGCGTCGATCACCACCTGTGTCCCCTGCCCCAGCTCTGCATGAAGGCGCAAGGTGCGGCCGTGAAAGACGATGCTGTTCACCCGCACCGGTGCGGTACCGGCCGCGGCCTCGGTCGTGGCCAAAAGGTCCTCCGGACGCACGCCGATGGTGCGCACAGTGCCCTCGCCAGGCAGCTCGCCTTTATCCGAAATCGCTTCCAGCGGCAGGACGCCGGCGATGAACCGCAAGCGCTCGCCGTCACGGCCGACAAAGCGCGACTGCAGAAGGTTCATGGTTCCGATGAAGCTGGCGACGAATTTGGTGGCGGGCCGGTCGTAAAGGGTCGCCGGCGGCGCGATCTGCTCGATGTGGCCCTTGTTCATGACGACGATGCGATCGGAGATCGACAGCGCCTCGGTCTGGTCATGCGTGACCATGACGAAGGTGGTGCCAAGCCGCGACTGCAGCCGCTTCAGTTCGACCTGCATCTGCTCGCGCAGATGCGCGTCGAGCGCCGACAGCGGCTCGTCGAGCAGCAGCACACGCGGTTCGCAGACGATGGCGCGGGCAAGCGCGACGCGCTGGCGCTGGCCACCCGACAATTCGGACACACGGGCGCCGAGCTTTTCAGCAAGGCCGACCATGTCGAGCGCTGCGCCGACGCGCCTTGCCTGTTCGGCACCGGAGAGCTTGCGCAGCGACAGGCCGAAGCCGACATTTTCGGCAACGTTCATGTGTGGGAACAGCGCGTAGTCCTGGAACACGGTATTGACGGGACGGTCGAAGGGCCTGAGCGCCGTGATGTCGCGGCCTTCGAGCAGGACCCTGCCGTTCGACGGGCTCTCGAAGCCGGCGATGACCCGCAGGCTGGTGGTCTTGCCGCAGCCGGACGGTCCGAGCAGGGTCAGGAACTCGCCGCGCCAAATATCAAGATCGACGGCGTCGAGCCCTATGATGCCGCCGGGAAAAATCTTGGAGACCTTGTCCAGCCGGACGAGCGGATCAGGCGCCATCGCGAACCTCGGACGGCTTGGTGGTGTTGACCCACAGGATCTGGCAGCGCTCGCTGCCCGGATTGCGGAAGGCATGCAGCAAGGTGCTCTTGAAGGCGAAGCTGTCACCGGCCTTCAGCCCGTATCTGGTCGAATCGACCACCAGCTCGACCTCGCCCGACAGGACGAAGCCGAATTCGTGGCCGGCATGGGCGTAGGCTTCGGCGGTGCCGCCACCGGCTTCCACGGTCACCAGCATGCCGGTCAGCGTGGCGGCCGGCGGCGACAGCAGCGCCTTGGCGATGCCTTCCGACTTGACCGGGATCTGACGCCGGCTGTTGGCGCGCACGCAATAAAGATCGTTGCCGGCATCGTTGCCGTCAACGATCAGTGCCGACGGCTCGATGTCGAGTGCGGCGGCGAGCGGCCAGATCACTCGCACCCGCAATGACGACATGCCGCGCTCGATCTGGCTCAGCGCACCGATCGAGACGCCGGCTTTGGCGGCAAGTTCGGCCAGCGAGAGATTGCGCTCCAGCCTGAGCGCCCGCACGCGCCGGCCGACCCTGACGTCGGCGTCGTCCTTCGGCTTCTCAGCCGCTTCGTCCAGCATGTCCATCCATTCGTCCTCGTTTGGTAAGGTCTCCCCTTCTCCCCTTGTGGGAGAAGGTGGATCGGCGCGAAGCGCCGGGACGGATGAGGGGTGTTGGCCGGAGTGCCGTCGGTGCCATCTGGAACACCCCTCATCCGTCGTCTTCGGCGACACCTTCTCCCACAAGGGGAGAAGGGAAAACAAACTCAGCCGCCTGCCTTGACCTTCTCGAACATCTTGGCGAGTTCGTCATTCTGTTTCATCGGCCCGGTGAAGATGGTGGTCTTCAGCATCACCTCGGGATCGGAAGGCAGCTGCAGTTTCTCCAGCTCCTCCTTCGGCACGGCGGCGAAAGCCGAGCTGGTCGAGCTGCCATAGCCGTAGGCCTGGATCAGGTATTTTCCGGAATCCGTCTCAAGCCGGCTGTTGATGAAGTCATAAGCGAGGTCGACGTTCTTGGCGTCCTTGAGCATGACAAAGCCGCAAGCCCAGGTCAGCATGCCTTCCTTCGGCTTCATGAACTCGACCGGCACGCCCTGTTTCTTCAGCGAGGTGGCCGAGGCGTTCCAGGTCATGGCCGCGACCAGCTGGCCGCTCGCCAACGCCTGTTCGACCGAGGTCATGTCGGTGGTGTAGTTCGAGAGCAGCGGGCGCTGCTCGCGCAGTTTCTCCGCCACCTTGTCCATCTGTTCCGGCGTCATGTCGAATGGATTGACGCCGGCGAGAAGGGCCGCCACCACCGGTGTGTCGTGGACGGCATCGATGGTCGCCATGCGCCCGGCATATTGCTTGTCCCAGAGCAGGTTCCAACTGGCTTCCGGGTTCTTCACCAGATCGGTGCGGTAGAGGATCGAGGTGTTGCCCCAGTCCCACGGCACCATCCAGACCTTGCCGTCGCCGGCCTGCAGGTCGGGCAGGTTCTTGAAAACCGGGAAGATCGAATCCCAGTTCTTGATGCGCTTGGTGTCGATCGGCTGCAGCAGGCCTTCCTTGTTCCAGCGCGCCACCTTGTCATAGCAGGGATGCGCGATGTCGGGGCGGAAGCCAGCCTTGACCTTGGTGAAAGCGTCATCGTCGTCGCCAAACATCGAGGCTTCGACACCATCGGGGTGCGCGGCGAGGAAGCTCTTGTTGAAGTCGGGCAGTTCATAGCCCGACCAGGTGAAATATTGCAACTTGTCGCCGGCAAAGGCGACAGTCGACGCAAGCGCCAGCGCGAAGGCAGCCAGTCCGGTTTTCGCTGTCTTTGCCGTTATCGATTTCAGGTCGAATGCCATTGCAGTTCTCCTCTTTCGGTTTCTTCTGGTTTTGACAGGCTGGCGGGCGCTGGCCGCCGGGTGGCGGCAAGCCCGCGATGGCGCAGGATTTCGGCGAGTGCGGCGATGAGGAACGACACGGCCAGGATCGCGGTGCCGAGCGCCATGACGGTCGGCAGCGATTTCGGGAAGCGCAGCTGGCTCCAGATATAAAGCGGCAGCGTCGGCTCGGTGCCGGCAAGGAAGAAGGCGACGATGAACTCGTCGAACGAGGTCAGGAAGGCCAGCATGAACGCCGAAATAATGGCGGGCAGGCTGAGCGGCAGCATCACCCGTCTGAAGGTCGTCCAGTCCGAGGCGCCGAGGTCGAGCGCTGCCTCACGGATGGTCTTCGGAATGGCGGCGAAGCGGCTGCGCATGACCACCACCGTCGTCGGCAGCGCCACCAATATGTGACCGAGCACGATGGCAATGCGCGACGGCCCGAAACCGGCAAGATTGACCAGGATCAGCAGCGATATGCCGACGATGACGCCGGGGATCAGGATTGGCAGCCGCGCTATGGCACTGATCGTGGCCGCCAGCGGCGAACGGCCGTAGAGGTCCATATAGGACACGGTGATGCCGCAGAGTGTTGCGCCGATGGCGGCAATGGCGCCGATGACGAGGCTGGTGGCAAGTGCGCCGGAGAGCGCCGAATTGCCGTAAAGCGTGCCGTACCATTCCAGCGTGAAGCCTTGCAGCGGAAATGCCGCCTGGATCGAATTGTTGAAGGAAAACAGCGGGATCAGCAATATCGGCAGATACAGGAACACCAGATAGGCAAGGACGTAGGCTCCCAGCCAGCCGCCGCCCTGCCTTGCATCGATACGCGCCGTGTTCATGTGCGGCTGCCGTATCGGCGGTCGGCGAAGCGCACCACCAGCACCACGGCGAGAATGACCAGCATGACGGCGACGGCGAGTGCGGCGCCGAACGGCCAGTCATTGGCCTTGCCGAACTCGGCCTGGATGAGCGTGCCGATCATGGTGCTGGCAGGGCCGCCGACCAGCGCCGGCGTCACATAATCGCCGACGGTCGGCACGAAGACGACGAGAGCAGCCGCCAGCACGCCCGGCATCGAATTAGGCAGCACGATGCGACGGAAACTGGTGAACGGTTTTGCGCCGAGATCGGAAGCAGCTTCGAGCAGCGATTTCGGGATCGTGTCCAGCGCCACATAGATGGGCAGGATGGCGAACGGCGCATAAGCGTGGGCAAGCGTGACGACGACCGCTGCCGGCGTATTCAAGAACGCCAATGTCGGCTCCGACCAGATGCCGCTTTCGATCAACGCGGAGTTCAGCACGCCATTATAGGCAAGCACGATCTTCCAGGCGAAGACGCGCAGCAGATAGCTGGTCCAGAACGGCAGGGTCAGCAGGAACAGCAGCAGCCCACGCTGCCGCCCGGCATGGAAAGCCAGGTAGTAGGCAACGGGATATGCCGTGACGACGGTTGCCAGCGTCACCAGGCCGGCGATGCCCAGCGAGCGCAGCGTCACCGTCCAGTACAGCGGATCGGTGGCCACCGTGACGAAATTCGCAAGGGTGAAACCGGCCCCCAGCAGCGAGCCGTCATTGCCGCGAAAGGCCAGGAAGAACACCAGGCCAAGCGCGAAAAGGATCAGCAGAAAGGTGACCAGCCCGCCGGGCAGCAGCATGGCGAAGCGAAAACCCGGCGAAGACCGGGTTTCCGGCAGCGGCTGCGTTGCGGCGATAGTCGACATCGACGGCCCATCATAATTTGAAATCGACCAAGCTTTTTTCATATTCGTGAAGCTGTCAAGCTGTTTCACGCTTGGGCATGACGTCAGCGTTCGAAGGCGTCCAGCATCCGGTACCAGGCGATGGTCGCGGCAACGCCGACCTGCCGAAAGGCGTGAAACGGGATCGGCCGGATCGGCG
This sequence comes from Mesorhizobium sp. M0991, assembly GCF_040318915.1. Lineage (NCBI taxonomy): Bacteria > Pseudomonadati > Pseudomonadota > Alphaproteobacteria > Hyphomicrobiales > Phyllobacteriaceae > Mesorhizobium > Mesorhizobium sp. M0991. The sequence goes on along the minus strand of NZ_JAMYNE010000026.1, from coordinate 13,831 downwards.
ATATCGGGAACGGCAATTGCCTGGTGTCGCCGCTCGACAGGTAGGAGGCGATGCGCTCGCCAAGCGCGGTCATCAGACCGATGCCGCGGCCCTGGCAACCGACGACCGCCAGCAGACCCTTCTCTGGCTCGTGGATATGCGGGAGATGGTCCGGCGTCATTGCCACCCGACCGAACCAGCGCTTTTCAATGGCCATATCGGACAGCGCCGGGTAGAGCCGCAGCAGCGCGCGTTCCAGATGCGCCCAGTCGGCCGGGCCGTTCGGCAGGGCCATGCGGCCGCGCCCGCCGAGCACCAGTCGGCCATCGGCACTCTTGCGATAATAGACGAGGATGCGGCGCGAATCCGACACTGCCTGCCCGTCCGGCAGGATCGCTGCCGCGACATTGGATGATAGCGGCGCCGTCGCGATCTGGAAGGAATGCAGCGGAACGAACGTCTCGGCGAGGCCCGGGAGCAGGCCGCCGGTATAGGCGTTGGTCGCCAGAACGACCGCCTTGGCCTTGAGTTCGGCGCCGCTTTCGGTTGAAACGTGCCAACTGCCAGCATCCTTGCTGATCTGCATCACGTTCTGGCGCTCGGCGATCTTCACGCCCGCCGCTGCAGCGACGCGCGCCAGTTCCGACGTGTAGGCGAGCGGATCGATGACACCGGCACGGCGATCGAGCCAGCCGCCGAGATAGCCCTGCGCGCCGGTCATCGTCGCGATCTCCGTCGCGCTCAGCAGCCGGACATCGGCGCCGCGCGCCCGCCACTGCCGATCCCGGTTTGCCGCCGCTTTCAGCGCGGTCTCGGTATGCGCCGCCTGGATCCAGCCATTGCGGACGAACGGCACCGCCAGTCTTTCGTCACGGATCAATTCGAAGACGGTGTCAGCGGTCGAGGCGGCAAAGTTGACGAGCGCTTCGCCGTGTTCGAGACCAAAATGCTCCAGCAGCCAGTCCGGATCGTATTTCAGGCCGGGAATGACCTGACCGCCGTTCAGGCCGGATGCGCCATTGCCAATTTCGCCGGCGTCCAGCACCTGGACGGCAAGGCCGAGCCGGGCGGCGTGCAAGGCCGTCGACAGCCCCATGATGCCGCCGCCGACGATGACGACATCGACGCGTCGGCCGGCTGGAAAAAGCGACTGGAACGCGGTGGCTGTCCGCGGCTTCTGCCAGATTGGATCGGAAAACCGTAAGAGCAAGCGTCACCTGGAGATTTTCAGTAGGTGAAAACCCTAGCGACGGTTTCATTATTTTGAAAGAGCGTTTTCCCTCGCCATTGGCGCACGCCAGGCTCGATCAAGGTCCAGCGATGCGAAGACCGCTTGAAAGAATTGACAAAGCTCGCCCTGCAAGCGGGATAGACCTTTGGCGGGAATTTGTTGAAAGTGCCGCGGCCGAAGGACAAGACAACAGGAAATGTAAGCCATGACGAACGCCACACATTTGCCCGCCGAAGGGCTCTTCGTTGGCCGCGCCCGGGCGAGCGATGCTTCCCATCCGCTGGTGGTCACGGTGCGCGACGGTACCGTCTTCGACATCACGTCAAATATGGCGCCGACCGTACGCGACGTTTGCGAATTGCCTGATCCGGCAGGACACGTCCGCTCGGCCACGGGGCGGCCGATCGGCCCGCTCGATGCCATTGCCGCCAACAGTTTCGAGACAGCGCGCGATCCGGGGAAACCGTACCTGCTGTCCCCCGTCGACCTGCAGGCGATCAAGGCATCTGGCGTCACCTTTGTCGTCAGCCTGCTCGAACGGGTGATCGAGGAGCAGGCGCGCGGTTCGGCCGAAAAGGCCGACGCCATTCGCGCCGACATTGCCGGCCTGATCGGCCACGATCTGTCCAAGCTCAAACCCGGCTCGCCGGAAGCGATGGAGATCAAGGCCAAGCTGATTGCGCGCGGCGCCTGGTCGCAATATCTGGAAGTCGGCATCGGCCCCGATGCCGAGATCTTCACCAAATGCCAGCCGATGGCCTCGGTCGGCTTCGGCGCCGATGTCGGCCTGCATCCGGTTTCGACATGGAACAATCCGGAGCCGGAGATCGCCATGATTGCCGCCAGCAGCGGCAGGATTGTCGGGGCGACGATCGGCAACGACGTCAATCTGCGCGACGTCGAGGGGCGCTCGGCGCTGCTGCTCGGCAAAGCCAAGGACAACAACGCTTCGGCAGCACTTGGCCCCTTTATCCGGCTGTTCGATGAGACATTTTCCATCGGCGACGTGAAGCAGGCGATCGTACGGTTGAAGGTCGAGGGCGAGGATGGGTTCTCGCTGGAGGGCGCCAGTTCGATGGCCGAGATCAGCCGCTCGCCGGAAGAGCTGGTCGCCGCCGCCATGGGGTCGCACCACCAATACCCGGACGGGCTGGCGCTTTATCTCGGCACGATGTTCGTGCCGTCGAAGGATCGCGGCGAACAAGGCAAGGGCTTTACCCACAAGGTCGGCGACATCGTCACCATCTCTTCAGAGAAGTTCGGTGCCTTGGTCAACCGCGTGCGGCTGTCGCCCGACTGCCCGCACTGGACCTACGGCGCCAGCCACCTGATGCGTGACCTCGCAAGGGCCGACCTCATCTAGTCCCCCAGCCTAACATCCGATAGATTCTAGAATTCTCTGATTGGAAATTACCTGCTCGTCGGCATTCGGGAGAGTCCATTGATCGTCGCTCTTGAGGGCAAGACCCTTGTCGTTACCGGCGGAACGCAAGGGCTTGGCGAGACCATCGCCCGGCTGGCCTCAGCCGACGGCGGCGAAGGGATCGCCATTGTCGGCCGCAATACCGAGCGTGGCAGACGCATCGCCGAAGAGCTTTCACGACCAAGCCGGCCCGTCGTCTTCATCCAGGCCGACCTTGGAGATCCGGCCGCGCCTGCAGCTGTCATGGCGGAAGCGACCAAAAGACTCGGCCGCATCGATTGTCTGGTGAACGCCGCGGCCCTCACCGACCGGGCCTCGCTGGAAACTGGCACAATCGACGACTGGGACAGGTTGTTTTCCGTCAATGCGCGCGCGCCGTTCTTCCTCATGCAGGCGGCCGTAGCCGACATGAAGACACGGCGGGCGGCGGGCGCCATCGTCAACATACTGTCGGTGAATGCGCATTGCGGTGCGCCGGACCTTGCCATCTATTCCGCAACCAAGGGCGCGCTTTCGACGCTGACCAGAAACATTGCCAACGCGCATCTTTCCGATCGCATCCGCGTCAACGGCATCAACATGGGCTGGGTAGCGACGCCGGCCGAACAAGAGATGCAGGCGCGCACGCTGGGCAAGGGCGAAAACTGGGCAAAGATCGCCGCCGCCGGCCTGCCGCTTGGTCGATTGCTGACCATGGACGAAGTCGCCCAGCTAACGCTGTTCCTGCTCAGCGACGCCTCCGGGCTGATGACCGGGACGCTTATCGACCTAGAGCAATCCGTGCTCGGCGCGCCGCCGCGCGGCATTGCATGACGGTCGCAAGGCCGATCGTCGGCCGCCTGGAAAATATCAGCCAAACTGATGCAATCTGATGGGATTGCTGATGGCGTGGTGCCTTGCGCCAACGTCCACTGGCGGATGGAGGCTTGCCATCGATCGAAAAAGGGAATGCTCTAATGCGCCAGGTCGACGCTGGCAAAATGCGACCACCGTTTTGGCCGCGCACGGCTTTTCGCGGTGATCGTCGTCGGAGGAGGAGTTCGGTTCAAATGGGAGGAAATCAAATGCTGACGAGGCTAAGACTGCTTGCACTCGGCTTGGTGGTGGCGCTGGCTATTCCGGCCGCGGCACAGGCCAAGACGTTCTACTGGATTTCGCATGGCGGCCCGGCCGATCCGGTCTGGACCTACTTCCTTGCCGGCGCCAAGCAATGGGCGGCGGATACCGGCAACACTGTCAACACGTCGTTCCACAATGGCGACGTGGCGTCACAGCAGGAGGCTGTTCGCGCCGCGATCGCCGCCAAGGCCGACGGCATCACCACGACCAGCCCTGATCCGGGCAGCCTTGTCGAGATCGTCAAGGAAGCGCGGGCGGCGAACATCCCGATCATCAACTTCAACACGCCCGATCCGAAGGCGGACTTCAACGCCTATGTCGGCGGCGACAACGTCACCTTCGGCAAGCATTGGGCTCAGTATTTGGTCGACAAGGGCCTGGTGAAGAAGGGCGACTTCGTCTGGATGCCGGTCGAAATTCCCGGCGCTACCTATGGCGTCCAGGAAGAGGAAGGCATCAAGAGCGTCTTCGAGCCGCTCGGCATCACCTATGAAATCACCGAAGCGACGCTCGACCAGGCCGAAGTGATCAACCGCATGGTCGATTACCTCACCGCCAACAGGGCCAAGGTCAAGGCGATCATCGGCCTTGGCGACCTTGTCACCGGTTCGATCAAGCGGGTGTTCGACCAGGTCGGCGTCAAGCCGGGCGAAATCCCGGTCGTCGGCTGGGGCAACTCGCTCGACACCACCCAGGAAGTGCTGAACGGCTACGTCAATGCCGGCCAGTGGCAGGATCCGCAGGCGACCAGCTACGTCGCGCTCTCGCTCGCCAACATGGCGGCGAGCGGTATTCCGCCCGGCTTCGACGTGATCACCGGCGCGCTCTACGAGAAGGACACCGCGGCAGTCTACGACAAGATCCTGTCCGGCAAATAAATCCGCGATCGAGTTGGTCACGGCCGCTTCAGCGGCCGTGACTGTCTCATCATTCCGCCGAAGCCGGTTGCGGTCTCGGCCAAATCCAATCCTATCGCGGGTCCAAGGTGGAAAATCGTTCTCTTATCCAACGCTCGATCGCGCGGCCCGAGTTCGGGCCGTTCGTGCTGCTCGTCGTCGAGATCGCCGTGTTCTGGGGCATCAACCACGACTTCCTGTCGCCGCAAAACATCTCGAACACGCTGGCCTTCACGGTTGAGCTCGGGCTGATCGCGCTGGCGATGACGCTGTTGATGACATCAGGCGAATTCGACCTCTCGGTCGGCTCGGTGTTCGGCTTCTCGCCGGTCCTGATGTGGACGTTGTTCAACAGCGGCGTCGCCTCGCTCGAAGCCGCCTTCGTCATGGCGCTGGTGGTCGCTGCGTTCATTGGACTGGTCAATGGCTGGTTCGTGACGCAGCTCAAGATCCCGTCCTTCCTGGTGACGTTGGGCATGCTGCTGGTGGTGCGCGGCACCGCTTTGTTCGTCACCAACGGGTTTCCGCAGCGGACCTGGAGCGCCGAGGGCAGCTGGCTGGCGGAAGCGCTGGTCGGCGATTTCTTCATCGGGCCGTTCCGTATCTATATGTCGCTGTTCTGGTTCATCGCCGCCGCAACCGCGCTCGGCTACGTGCTGACGCAGAGCCGGACCGGCAACTGGATCCAGGCGGCCGGCGGCAACCCAAGTGCTGCAAGGGCGCGCGGCGTCAATGTCAGCGGCGTCAAGATCGGCCTATTCATCCTGTCGTCGATCCTGGCCTCGCTTGCCGGCGTCATCAGCTCGCTGCGCACCTCGGCGGCCAACCCCAACAGCGGCACCGGCTACGAGCTCGAAGTCATCGCCATGGTTGTGATCGGCGGCACGGCGCTGACCGGTGGGCGCGGCACAATCATCGGCACGGTGCTCGGTATCCTGATCCTGCGCGTGATGCGCAACGGCATCGTGCTGATCGGCGTGCCCGGCCTTGCCTATAATATTTTCATCGGCGCCATCATCCTCGGCATGATGGCGCTCCACTCATGGCTGGAACGCCGGCATCAGGCAGGGACTTGAACCATGGCCGAACCGCTTGTCCGCATGGAAAATATCCGCAAGTCCTACGGCCGCGTGCAAGCGCTGGTGGACGCCAATTTCCATGTCAATGAAAGGGAGATCGTCGGTCTGCTCGGTGACAACGGCGCCGGCAAGTCGACACTGATCAAGGTGCTGTCGGGCGCGGTCCCGCTGACCAGCGGCGACATCTTCATCCGCGGCAAGAAGGTGAATTTGCGCAGCACCAGCGACGCCATCGCCCACGGCATCGAGACGATCTACCAGGACTCGGCGCTGGTGACGCAGCTGTCGATCGCCCGCAACCTGTTTCTCGGACGCGAGCCGATCAAGCCGCCGCGTTTCCTCAACCGCATGGACCAGGAGGCGATGAACGTGGTTGCCCGCGACCTGCTCAAGCAGGTCGGCATCTCGAAGAACATCCCGCCCACGACGCCGATTGGCTCGCTCTCCGGCGGCGAGCGGCAGGCGGTGGCGATTGCACGCGCCATGCATTTCGACAGCGACCTCATCATCCTCGACGAGCCGACCAACAATCTCGGCGTCGCCGAAACGCAGGGCGTGCTGAGCTTCGTGCGTAGCGCCCGCGATTCCGGCCATTCCTGCATCTTCATCGCCCACAACATCCATCATGTCTTCCAGGTGGTCGACCGCATCGTCGTCATGCGCCGCGGCAAGGTCGTCGCCGACGATATCGACCCGAAGAAGACCAGCGTCGCCGAAGTCGAACGCGTCATCACCGGCATGTCGGACAAGGAGATCCATGAGGCGCTGGTCGAGGGCACGAAACGGCCCGGCTGAGCGGCCGGGCCGGGCTTATCGTCGAAGCACTGGATCGCATCGCCACATGGTTGCGATATGAAAGCCACCGTTTCGGATATTGCCAGAAGCTGCGGCCTGTCGACCGCGACGGTCGACCGTGTGCTCAACAATCGGCCGGGGGCGAGTGCCGCCAACCGGCAGCGCGTAATGGAGGCGGCCAAGCAGCTCGGCTATCTGCCGGTTGTCGACCAGGTCGCGTTGCCCTCGCGGCCGGCACATCTCGAATTCTTCCTGCCGATCGGCAGCAATGCCTTCATGGCCGATCTGGCCAGACACATCGAGGATTATGCGGCGCGCCTGCCGCTGGTCGCCTCCTGCCGCATCCACAAGCTCGCCGGCATTTCGCCGAGTGCCTTGCAGGTGGCCGTCGAAAACCTCTCGCTCAAGGCGAACGGGGTCGGCGTCATCGCCATCGATCATCCGAGAACGCGCAACATCTTGCGCGAGATCGTCGAGGCCGGCATCCGCCTGGTCACGCTGGTGTCCGACGTTCCTGGCGCGCCCCGCTCAGCCTATGTCGGCATCGACAACCGGGTGGCCGGCCGCACCGCGGCGCTGCTGATGGGACGGTTCCTCGGTGGCCGCCAGGGCCATCTGGCGATGGTGGTCGGCTCACGTTCCTATCGCGGCCACGAGGAACGCGAAATGGGCTTTCGCTCCGTGCTCGGCGAAGAGTTTCCCAATCTGACCGTCACCAGCGCCGTCGAGATCAACGATGAGCCGGAGGTCAGCTATACCGCGACCATGAAGGCGCTGCACAACGAGCCGGAGCTGCTCGGCATCTACTGTATCGGCGCCGGACGCTCGGGTGTGGCAAAAGCGTTGCTCGAAGTCAGGCCGCGGAAGAAGCCGGTGTTCATCTGCCATGATCTGACGCGCGAGACGCGCGGCTATCTCGTCGACGACCTGCTCGACGTCGTCATCGACCAGAATGCGCGGTTGATTGCCGAACAGTCGGTCATTCGCCTGCTCGGCTCGATCGCCTCGTCGGCGCCCTATCTGACGCGGAAATTCATCGAGCCGCGCCTGATCTTCAAGGAAAATGTCCCGGTGCAGTGATGCCGCGCGAGGGCGATGGCGCTCGGGCCTCGATCGTTAAAATTCGGTTGATACCGCAAATCTGCACATCAGCTATGCAACTTTTGTGGTTGCCGAATCATTGGGCAATCGATAGTTTCGCAGGTGTCGGCCATCTACTCCTCCCAGATGCGATGCCGACGCTGAGTGCGGTACACCTCCTCCCGTGCCGTATTCGAAATCGAGCCCGCTGCCACCTCCTCCCGGCAGCGGGCTTTTTTTATTCCGGCTCCGGGATAGCGGCCGACGCTTGGGATCGTGACTAGCACCGGACACGACTGTTGATCCGCGGATCGATGAGCTTCGCTGCGATCGCCGCGGCTTGTCGGGCAGAATCCTGTCACACTTGTCACTCTCACCGGTTCGCCGGCGGCCCTATCCTGCCTCACGACCAGCAAACAACGCCGCGCCGGCAATGGTGCGGGGGATCGGCAAGGGAGACGCGAGATGGCACATCCGGATAGGACGAGACATCACCCGGCGGCGCGGCGCGCAATCGAAACGCCACGGATCGTTTCGCCGCTTGCGAGATTATCTGGCCCTGAAAGAAGTGATCAGGCCTTCCGCCATGCGGACGAACTGCGCGCTCGGGCCCTCGGCGCCGACGCTTTGCAGGCTGACACGGGCGCCCTCGAGCAACAGCGACAGCGTGTCCGCAAGAAGTTCGGCCTGTCCGATGCCGGCATCGCGACACAGGGAGACCAGCCGCTCGCGCTGCGCTTCCTTGAGTTCCTTGATCACTTGCCTTGCCGGATGATCGGCCTCGCTCAGCTCGATGGCGGCGTTGGCCATGTCGCAACCGCGACGGTCGGACATCAAGCAATCGGCCGCCATTCGGACCCAGGCGTGCAGCTGCGCCAGCTTGTCGCCCGGATTCTCGGCCTCGAACTTTTCCCACATCGCGTTGGCGCTGCAGGCGGTCGCCCGCAGACATTCGATGATCAGGTCGTCCTTGGACTCGAAATGCCGGTAGAGCGTCATCTTGTTGGTGCCGGCGGCCTCGGTGATGGCGTCGATGCCGACGCCGCGAATGCCATGCTTGTGAAACATGTCCCGTGCCGTCTCCAGGATCCTGTCCCGGGGGCGAACACGCTCCACAACACCGTCTGTCATCAAAACCTCCGTGATTGCGTTTCCCGAAATTCCCTCGGTGCACCTCTTGACTAGGGTGTTACCGGTCTGTAACGTTAGAGATGTTACTTACCTGTAACACCCGCATTGCATCATGTCAAACTCGCAAGTGCCGGCCATCAGCCCCGCCCCGATCGGCAAGGGGACGAACCGCACCTTACGGCCTCGGCCGGCGAGCAAGAGAACACCCGATCCGCGGCCTGCCGCGGATCACCAAAAACCAGGAGCCGCTTCGATGTCGCAGCGCAATGATCTGACGATCGATGAAGTCGTGAGGGATCCGATGATCCGCATGCTGATGAAAGCCGACCGCGTCGACCCGCGGTCTTTCGAGGCGATGCTGCGTGCGCTGGCGGATGAGCAGGCCGAGCGCCGCAATGCGCCGCGCCGCCCTCTGCAAGATTTCGGTTTTCTCGAAGATTCCGGCTCAATGCGCAGCCGGCGGCTGTCCAGGGTGGCCAAGGCCTTTGGCCGGGCCAGAGCATCGGGCGAGGCGTGCATCTCATGGTAAACTTCTTCATCCATCGCCCGATCTTTGCGTCGGCGATCGCCATCATCATGGTGCTCGCCGGGGGGATCTGTTATTTCCTGCTGCCCGTCTCGCAATTTCCCGACATCACGCCGCCCCAGGTCGTGGTCAGCGCCCATTACCCGGGCGCCAGCGCGCAGGTCGTCGCCGACACGGTGACGACGCCGCTCGAACAGCAGATCAACGGCGTCCAGGGCATGACCTATATGTCGTCGTCGAGCTCCAATGACGGCTCCTCGACGATCACCATCACCTTCGACGTTGGCTACGATCTGAGCACCGCGGCCGTCGACGTCCAGAACCGCGTTTCGCAGGCGGCTTCCTCGTTGCCGGCCATCGTCAATCAGGGCGGCGTGACGATCAAGAAGCAGAACCCGAACTTCGTCCTGATCGTCGACCTCACCTCGCCGGACGGTTCCGTCAACCCGGTCGCGTTGAGCAATCTCGCCTATCTGCAGGTGGTCGATCCGCTGAAGCGCCTGCCCGGCGTTGGCGACGTGCAGATCTTCGGCGAGCGGCGCTATTCGATGCGCATTTGGCTCGACCCCGACAAGCTAGCCAATCTCGGCATTACTGCCGTCGACGTGCAGAACGCCGTCGCCGAGCAGAACGTCCAGGTGGCGGCCGGCAAGATCGGGCAGTCGCCGGCTCCGGCCGGCACTGCCTTCGAGATGCAGGTCAACGCCGTGGGCAGGCTGAGCGATCCCAAGGAGTTCGGCGACATCGTCGTGCGCGCCAATACCGCAAACGGCTCGCTGGTCAGGCTGCGCGACGTTGCGCGCATCGAGCTCGGCGCGCTGCAATATTCGTCGTCGGCCTTCTTCGGCAAGGACCCGACGGTGGTGCTGGCGGTCTACCAGATGCCGGGCTCCAACGCGCTCGATCTGCAGCAGCGCGTCAAGGACAAGATGCAGGAGCTGTCGGCCCGTTTCCCGAAGGGCGTCAGCTACGCCATGCATTACGATACGACACGTTTCGTTTCGGCCTCGATGCACGACGTGCTGATCACGCTCGGCGAAGCGCTGGTCCTGGTCGTCGCCGTGGTGTTCATCTTCCTGCAAAGCTGGCGCACCACGATCATCCCGACGATCGCAATTCCGGTGTCGCTGGTGGCGACGCTGGCCGTCATGAATATGCTTGGCTTCTCACTGAATATGCTCAGCCTGCTCGGCATGGTGCTGGCGATCGGCCTCGTCGTCGATGATGCGATCGTCGTCGTCGAGAATGTCGAACGCCAACTTGAGGCCGGCCTCAAACCGCTGGCTGCCACGCGCACGGCGATGGCTGAGGTCACCGGCCCGATCATCGCCACGACCGCCGTGCTGATGGCCGTGTTCGTGCCGGTCGCCTTCATTCCCGGCGTGTCCGGCCGGCTCTACAACCAGTTTGCCCTGACGGTGGCGATCTCCTTCGGCATTTCGGCCTTCGTCTCGCTGACGCTTACCCCGTCGCTCAGCGCCGCCTTCCTGCGCCACCGGCCGGAAACGCAGTTCGTGCTGTTCCGCTGGTTCAACATGGGCTTCGAACGGCTGGCGCATGCCTATGCGAATGGCGTGCGCATTCTCATCCGCCTGCGCTGGATCATGCTCGGCGTGTTCGCGGCCGGACTTGTCGCGACCTATTTCGTCTGGCAGCGCCTGCCCTCGACCTTCCTCCCGGTCGAGGACCAAGGCTATTTCTTCGTCGTCATCCAGCTCCCCGACGGGGCCTCGCTGGAACGCACCGACGCCGTGGCGCAAAAGGCACGCGACATCCTGCAGAATACCCCCGGCGTCGACATCGTCGGCTCGATCAGCGGCTTGAACTTCCTGACCAGCGCCGCGCAGTCGAACTCGGCGGTCGAATTCGCCATCCTGAAGCCATGGGACGAACGCGGCCCCGACCAGAGCGCTTCGAAGCTCGTCGCCGACGTGCGCAACAAGCTGCTGCAAATTCCGGAGGCTTTTGCGCTGAGCTTCGACCCGCCGTCGATCCCGGGCATTGGTACCACCGGTGGCTTCGAGTTCCAGGTCGAGGACCTGACCGGCCGCGGCAGCGTGGCGCTCAACGATGCGACGCAAGCGGTGATTGCCGAGGCGCGCAAGCAGCCCGAGCTCAACCCGCAGCAATTGTTCTCGTCGTTCTCGACCTCGACGCCGCAGTTCAACTACGATCTCGATCGCGCCAAGGCGAAGCTGCTCGGGCTCAACCTGCCGGACGTCTTCAATACGCTGCAGATCTATCTCGGCTCGCTCTATGTGAACGATTTCAACCTGTTCGGCCGCACCTTCCGGGTGACGATCCAGGCCGACAAGGACTCTCGTGCGGGTCCGGCCGACATTTCGCGGCTCTATGTCCGCAATGCGTCGGGCGGCATGGTGCCGCTGAGCACGCTGGGCAAGCTTGTGCCCATCGTCGGCCCAGAGACCGTGCCGCATTATAACAACAATGCGTCGGCCCTGATCAATGGCGGCGCCGCCCCCGGCTTTTCGTCCGGCCAGGCGGTGGCGGCAATGGAGCGTGCCGCTGCCACGGCGTTGCCGAGAGATTTCGGCTACGAATGGACTGGCATCACCTATCAGGAGCTCAAGGCGGGATCGATCGCATCCGTCGTCTTTGGTCTCGCGATCGTCTTCGTCTTCCTGATCCTCGCCGCGCAATATGAGAGCTGGGCGATGCCGTTCATGGTGCTGCTGGCGGTGCCGCTTGCATTGTTCGGTGCGTTCGTCGTGCTGTGGCTGCGCGGCATGCAGATCGACGTCTATTCGCAGATCGGCTTCGTCATGCTGATCGGACTGGCGGCCAAGAACGCGATTCTGATCGTGGAGTTTGCCCGGCGCCGGCGCGAAGAAGGCCTCAGCATCGTCGACGCCGCGATGGAAGCGGCGCGGCTGCGGCTGCGACCGATCCTGATGACCGCCTTCGCCTTCATCCTCGGCGTGCTGCCGCTAATGTTCGCTACAGGTGCAGGTGCCGCGAGCCGGCAGTCGATCGGCACCACCGTCTTTGGCGGCATGGTCGCGGCGACGATCCTGTCGCTGGTGTTCGTGCCGGTCTTCTATGCGGTGATCGAGCAGCTGCGCGAGCGCCGCAGCGAGAGCGGACCGGTCTCCGAAGCGACTGAACAACCAACTGCCGAATCCGCCTTCGAGCCATTGGCCGAAGCGGCTGAATAGGACTGGAGAATTGATCATGCGTAAATGGAAAATCGCGCTGGGAACGGCCGTCGCCCTTGGGGCGATTTCAGTGGCGAGCGTTCACCTGCTCGACATGGGCAGCCTCAGCCTCAACGCCGGCACAGCCGGGGCGGCGACCCCCAAGCCGGAAGCCTTTGTCATGCCGGTGCCGGTGGTGAGCGTCGTCAAGAAGACGATCCCGATCTATCTCGACTATGCCGCCCGGGTGGAGCCCATTCGCAGCATCACGCTGCAGGCGCGCGTGCCGGGGTATCTGCAGGAGCAGGTCGCCACCGACGGCAGCGACGTTGCCAAGGGCGACCTTCTCTACAAGATCGCCCCGGAGGATTTCCAGGCTGCCCTCGAGCAGGCGAAGGCGCTTATCCAGCGCGACACGGCAACACTCGACTATGCACGCTCCAGTCTCGGGCGCGGCAGCGAGCTCGCCAAGAGCGGCTATCTCGCCAAGGACGTGTTCGACCAGCGCACCAGCACCTTGCGCGAGGCTCAGGCCTCGCTCGCCGTGAACCAGGCCGCTTTGCGGACCGCCGAGCTCAATTTGAGCTATACCGAAATCAGCGCCCCGTTCGCGGGACGTATCGGACGCAGCCAGGCTTCCGTTGGAACGCTGGTCAGCGTCGCCGGCACCGTGCTCAACTCGCTGGTGCAGCTCGATCCGATCTACGTCACGTTCAATCCGAGCGAAACGGACCTGACCCAGATCGAGGAAGCTCGGGCTGCGGGACCGATCAGTGTCGATGTCCTGCTTCCTGGTGAAACCGAACCGCGCCAGAAGGGCGATCTTACCTTCATGGACAACACGATCGATCGCTCGACCGGCACGATCACGGCACGGGCGACGGTCGGCAACGGCAAATTCACGCTGCTGCCCGGCCAGTATGTCCGCGTCAGACTGCACGTCAAAGAGCAGCCCGATGCGCTGATGGTGCCGCAGACGGCACTCGGCTCAGGCCAGCTTGGCAAATACCTCTATGTCGTCGGCAAGGACAACACCGTCGACCAGCGCATCGTTTCGCTCGGACCGACCAATGGCGATCAGGTTGCCATCTTGAGCGGTGTGGCCGAAGGCGACCGGGTGATTACCGGCAATCTGCAGAAGATCGGCCCGGGAATGCCGATCTCGCCGCTGCCCGAGAAACCGGCCACCTGATAACCCCCATCAGGTCCGGTCCCGCGGCGCCCTCGGCTCCCACGCCAAGGGCGCCGTTTTTGCTGATAGTTTCGACACGGTCGATTCAAGCCGTAGCGCGAACGGCGGCTCTGGCGACGATGGCAGCATAGAGGCGCTCTCTAGAGTCTTTCACGTTTTGACGGAAGCGTATCCGGCGTTTGCGAAGTAGTTTTTGCATTCGCCGGGTTCGATCGTCGCAACGAG
>NZ_JAMYNE010000025.1:0-82678 GCF_040318915.1 Mesorhizobium sp. M0991 | reverse complement strand
ATGGCTCCTTTGCTCGGGTTGCCTGACAGCAAACCCACTGTGGCACTCAGATGCCGGGAGCGGGAGCCATCCACCTCATCTGCTTCCGGGCGGAGGCAAAGTTCGCCTCTATGGCCGACATGAGGCGCAAGGCGGACCTGCCCGATGTTTCATGTGCGAACGCCTGAGACGCGAGCGCCGCCATTAACCATCGATTAACTATCCGGTCGCCTTTAATTCAATTTTGCAGCATACTGATTTGGGTAGCGAGGTTGCTCAAGGAGACTGGAACAAGAGGGTAATTCTCCTGTTCGCGCACTTGTCCCTTCACTCGTGCGCGACAGTCGAAATTGTAAAAAGAAACGACGGAACACCGTCGTCTCATGGGGAGGCGCCAGCATCATGTTTGATGAGGAGCGCCTGAATGAAGATCGAAGACGCAGTTACGGCTGTGACGTCAGAACCGAGCACGCTCATGTCTTGCCTCGGCCAGCCCGTTGTCGCCTACCACGTCATGGAAATCATGAGAGAGACAGACCTGGCCCACGCCCGCGAGATGCAGCACGCGCTGATGCGACGAAGCATCGAGGCTCTTGTCGATGATGGCCTGGAAGGCGTCGCCGCCGAACATTTCGCATCCCAGTTCGACGGCCGCGTCGGCCTGACTTGGAGACTCCTACACGCATCCGACGGCGTGGCGCATTGATCACGACCAGAGCGGTCTTGGTCAAGCTCTGGCAAGATCAGCTTCGAGGCGCGAAGCCGATGATCGGCGAAGCCGCCGATCGTCGGTATTTCCGCATGGCTGCCGCCGATCTTGAGATTGCGGCTTGCAAGGAATAGGCATGGGCGGGCGAGGCCGATATTCTACGCTTGGATTCGTCGGTCCTCGACGCTCTGCCACTCTGGAAGCTGGACTACGAGATCGAAGCGTAGGGAAAAATCGCACGCCGGGGTGCAAAATCGCGACTTGGCGTAGAAAAGGCGGTGGCTCCCCGGGCCGGATTCGAACCAGCGACCAACCGGTTAACAGCCGGTTGCTCTACCACTGAGCTACCGGGGAACAGAGGCTCTTATGTGAGTGGGGCAGCCTATAGCAAACCCGTTTCGGCTTTGCAAAGAAGCATTTCGCATTTTTTCGGTGCTTTTTGGCGCAGGGCTTTCTGGCAATGGCCGGCGAGCGCCCTCATATGAGCTGTCTCTCGCCTGTCACGGAACAGAAAAGGCCGCTGCGGCTTTCTCCGGCTGATGGTGCTACTGATGCAAACGGATCGACATTTCACATGACGGCAATGAGCGACGAACAGCCACCGGCCCGGAAAATCTCGGTCTTCGGCCGCCAGTTCACCATGCCGCGCTCGCGCGGCCTCAGGATTGCGATCGGCGTCGTGCTGATCATCGGCGGCATTCTCGGTTTCCTGCCGATCCTGGGTTTCTGGATGGTACCGATCGGATTGCTGGTACTCTCCTACGAATTCGCATTGGTGCGCCGTCACCGGCGCCGCTTCGTCGTCTGGTGGGAGCGACGGCGCCGGCCCGATTGAGGTTGCCCTGCTGGAAACAGGCAATTGTTTGAGAGCGGCGTGGTCCGTCTAGGCATCACCGAGGTTGGTCGAAGCAGCTTTCCAGGCGTTCGCAAAGCTCCTTGAGAACGGCGGTAGCCGATGCCAGCCGCGCCCGGTCGCGCGGCGGCAGGCTGTTTGCGCCTTCTATGCCGAGGCGGTCGATGGCATAGCGCACAAGCTCTGCAGACTGCGACAATCCGCGCGGTGTGCCGTCTTTCGTAGCTGCTCGAGCCATGGCGGAGCCTCCTATCTGCCCAACGTGGCCGCCGGTTTCGGGTTCCTGTCGCCGCGCATCATGCTTAACGATAAGCTAATATATTATTGCTAGCATGGCATTGCGTTGATAAGCAGTGCCTCGATGTCGGAAGAACCGTTGGGAATGCATGGTGGCCGCTTGACGGCATTTTCGCCGCAACCTATTGGAGCCGGGTGGAACGCCGGGAGCAATGAGGCCTCGTGGCGGAGTGGTTACGCAGAGGACTGCAAATCCTTGCACCCCGGTTCGATTCCGGGCGAGGCCTCCAATGCCCGAGCTCCCGCGCGTCAGCGCCAGGGGGCTTCAGTTCCGGTCGAAACAGCCGCGGTCTTTGCGCGGCAAGCGGATGGTTGGAACATGAGCGCTGATTTTGCCGAACGCCGGGTGAAGATGGTCGACGGCCAGATCCGCACCACCGACGTGACCAGCGCGCCATTGCTCGAGGCGATGCTTGTCGTGCCGCGCGAGGCCTTTGTCGGCGCCGGCCAGCGCGATCTTGCCTATATCGATGAGGACATCCGCATTGCCGATACGGCCGATGGTCCGCGCTATCTGATGGAACCGTCGCCATTGGCCAAGCTGATGCAGCTGGCCGATGTCGGCCCAAGCGATTCGGCACTCGATGTCGGCTGCGGCACCGGCTATGCGGCGGCGATCCTGTCGCGGCTGGCAAGGTCCGTGGTCGCGCTGGAAAGCGATGTGGCGCTCGCCGAGAGCGCCACGTCGACGCTCGCGGCACTTGG
Source organism: Mesorhizobium sp. M0991 (assembly GCF_040318915.1). Taxonomy (NCBI): domain Bacteria; kingdom Pseudomonadati; phylum Pseudomonadota; class Alphaproteobacteria; order Hyphomicrobiales; family Phyllobacteriaceae; genus Mesorhizobium; species Mesorhizobium sp. M0991. The sequence goes on along the minus strand of NZ_JAMYNE010000025.1, from coordinate 80,135 downwards.
TTGCGCCAATGTCACGGTGGTCCAGGGACCGCTGCCGCAAGGCCATGCTGCCAGGGCGCCTTACGACGTCATCCTGATCGGCGGCAGCGTCGGCGAGGTGCCGACGGCGCTGTTCGATCAGCTTGCCGAAGGCGGCCGACTCGTCGCCGTTGAAGGGCAGGGCAATTCGGGCGTAGCCCGGCTTTTTTTTAAGACTGGAGGGGTTGTAACGGGAAGACGCGCGTTTAATGCGGCAATTAAGCCACTACCGGGATTCGAACGCATTCCCGCCTTCGAATTCTGAGTGATTTTGCCTTGCAGCGAAGGCGTTGTCATGATCGCTTGCGTTTGAACAATCGTTGCTGATCTGCATAACCGGGTGTTTCTTGGGGGCTTTCAGCGGGGGAACGATAAAAAACGCGGCGCCGGCTGATCAGAGGAGAAGCCAGCGTGGCGCAGTTCCCGTGCAAAACGAATGAGGGAATATAACGTGCCGTCTGTACGCAAGTTGCTTTTTACCGCTGTCCTCGTTTCGGCGACAGCGCTTTCTCCACTGGCCGCCTCGGCCGAAACCATCCTCGGGGCACTTTCAAAGGCCTATCAGAACAATTCCTCGCTTAATTCTTCACGCGCCGGCGCCCGCGTCACCGACGAGGGCGTCGCCATCGCCAAGTCCGGCTGGCGCCCGACCATCACTGGTTCCGGAAGTATTGATTATACCGCCAGCCACAGCAATCGGTTGCACCGAAACATCTCGATAACCACCGGCAACTTCGGCGTCGAGATCGACCAGACGCTGTTTGACGGTTTTCAGACCAGGAACAATGTGGCGGCCGCCGAATCGCGGGTCCGCGCTTCGTTCGAAAGCCTGCGCAACGCCGAAGAAAACACTCTTTTCAACGCGGCAAGTGCCTATATGGACGTTATCCGCGACCGCCAGGTCGCCGTGCTGACCGAACAGAACCTGCAATTCCTGACCGAGCAGGCGCGTGCGGCGCGTTCGCGCTTCGAGGTCGGCGAAGGTACGCGCACCGACGTCGCGCAAGCCGACGCCCAGCGTGCCTCCGCGGTGGCGCAGTTGAGCGCCGCCCGCGCGACGGCGCTGGCAAGCGCTGCGACCTATCGCCAGATCGTCGGCGACGAGCCGGGCAGGCTCAGGCCGGCTTCGCCGGTGTCGAAGCTGTTGCCGTCGAGCCTCGATGCGGCGATTGCGATCGCATCGGCCGAGCATCCGGCCATCCTCGCCACCGCGCATCTGGTCGACGCGGCGGCGTTTTCGGTGAAGTCTGCCGAAGGCGCGTTGCTGCCGCAACTATCGGCGTCGGCAGGTGTTTCGAGCGCCATTCGCGGCACCGCGCCGGGCTCGCTCTCCTCGACACAGGATGGCGTAACCAATTCGGCGAACATCGGCGCGACATTGACGATACCGATCTATTCCGGCGGCCGGACCTCGGCATTGGTTCGCCAATCAAAGGAATCACTTAGCCAGGCCCGTATCGAGGTCGATGTCAGCCGCGACACCGTGCGCCAAGCGGTGACCTCGGCATGGTCGCAATACACCGCCGCGCAGCAAAGCGTCACGGCCAACCGGCAGGTGGTCGCCGCCGCACAGCTTGCCCTGAACGGCGTCATCGAAGAGCGCAATGTCGGCCAGCGCACCACGCTCGACGTGCTCAACGCGCAGGCGACCCTCATCACCGCCAAGATCAATCTTGTCAGCGCCGAACGCGACGTGGTGGTGGCAAGCTATGCCATCCTCTCGGCGGTTGGCCATTTGTCGGCAGAGCGCCTTGCGCTCAACGTGACGAAGTACAGGCCGGAAGAGCATTACAACGCCGTCAAGGACAAGTGGATCGGCCTGCGCACGCCGGACGGCCGCTGATCGCCAAGGCGTGTTTTCAGCCCGCGCTCGAACGACGCGCGGGCTTCAACTCCCGACCCTAATCTGTTGAAATCCGAGATGTCGCCAGATTGGGGATTCTCGCAAGGCGTTCCGTCGGTTACGCTGTTGCCATGATTCGAATCCGGCATTGCCGGACAGGAAATCTGAGAACGAGTCACAAGGGCGGCGGATGTGACGATGGCGACGGCGAGCAGCGTACAGCGCGAACCTTCCATGGAAGAGATACTGGCTTCCATCAGAAGGATCATCGAGGACAGCGATACCGGCCGCAAGCAGCCGGGCGACGCGGACGAGCTGCGCCAGGATCTGCAACCGGCGCCGGCAGCCGGACGGGCAGCGGAGGGGGATGCGTTCCGCTCCGAACTGCGCGGCGGACTGGAGATCGCCAAGCCGGCCACGCGCGCCGAGGTGCAGCCAGCGGCCGCGCCGGTCATTGAGCGCCTGGAAACGCCGCTGCGCCCCGGCCCTGTAAAAGCAGCGGTGACGCTGGCTGAGGTGAACGCCGCTCCCGAACCGCCCGCAAAGCCGGATCGGCCTGCGACGGCCAAGGCTGCCGAGACGACCGACACTATCATCGCCGATTGGCGGCGCGAGATCGCCGCGGTCGGCGACGCGATAGCCAAGCCGGAGCGCGCCGAGCCACTCCGTACGCCGGACGCCAAGCCGAAAGCCGAGGTTTTCGAGGGCGAGGCGAGTGCTGGACCTGCGCCAGAGCCTTCGGAAATTGGGCCGGAGCTTTCGGAAAGTGGCCCGGAACCTTCGAAAATCGGCCCGGAACCTTCGAAAATCGGCCCGGAATCTTCGAAAATCGGATTGGCGCGTCCGGCGGCCAGCGAGGCGCCGCCCGCACGTCCGGCGATCCTTTCGGAGCATACGGGCCGGCAGGTTGCCGCCGCCTTCGGCGAGCTCTCCGACGCGTTTGCCAGCCGCAGCAAGAAGACCTTCGACGAGATGGCCGAGGAGATGCTGCGGCCCATGCTGCAGGACTGGCTGGACAACAACCTGCCGACGCTGGTCGAGCGGCTGGTGCGCGAGGAAATCGAGCGCGTCGCGCGCGGCGCGCAGTAGCACAGCAGCCTGCAGCCAGGAGAAGTTATTATGGGCTATCTGGAGCTCTCGTGAGCGCTAGGCGGTTCAGCGCGGCCATTTCAAGCCTTATCGCCACACGTCGCCGTTCGGACTGAGCCGACTGCCCCGGCTTTGGGAAAGCCATGTCGAATTCGAGCGCGATGACCCCGCGGAACGGACAAACTCGTGTGATCCGTAGCGTGGAACAAACCCGCCGCCCTTGCGGTTGACTTGGCAACAACCTTCCGATTTACACCGGACCACAAATTCCGGACAGCGCGGACCGTTTTCCCATGCTCGAAAAGACCTACGACGCCAAAGCCGTCGAGCCGAAGATTGCCAGGATCTGGGAAGAGGCCGACGCGTTTCGGGCCGGGGCCGGGGCCGAGGAGGGGGCTGAAGCCTTCACCATCGTCATCCCGCCGCCGAACGTCACCGGCTCGCTGCATATGGGCCACGCGCTCAACAACACGCTGCAGGACATTCTGGTGCGCTTCGAGCGCATGCGCGGCAAGAACGTCTTGTGGCAGCCGGGCATGGATCATGCCGGCATCGCCACGCAGATGGTGGTCGAGCGCCAGCTGATGGAAAAGCAGATCCACCGCCGCGACCTGACGCGCGATGAGTTCATCGACAAGGTCTGGGAGTGGAAGGCCGAGTCCGGCGGCGCCATCCTCAACCAGCTGAAGCGGCTCGGAGCCTCGGCCGACTGGAGCCGGGAGCGCTTCACTATGGACGAAGGCCTGTCCAAGGCCGTGCTCGAAGTGTTCGTGACGCTCTACAAGGAAGGGCTGATCTACAAGGACAAGCGCCTTGTGAACTGGGACCCGAAGCTGTTGACCGCCATCTCGGATCTCGAGGTCGAGCAGCAGGAAGTCAACGGCAATCTGTGGCACTTCCGCTATCCGGTCGCGGGCGTGACCTTCGATCCGGAGAATCCGAAGACCTTCATCACCGTTGCGACGACCCGCCCGGAGACGATGCTGGGCGATACGGCTGTAGCAGTCCACCCCGACGACGAACGTTTCCGGCATCTTGTCGGCAAGAACCTCATCCTGCCGATCGTCGGCCGCAAGATCCCGGTGGTGGCGGACGAGTATTCCGATCCCGAAAAAGGCAGCGGTGCGGTCAAGATCACGCCGGCGCATGACTTCAACGATTTCGAGGTCGGCAAGCGCCACCGGCTGCCGGCGGTCAACATCCTCACCGTCAATGCGGCGGTGAGCCTCAAGGACAATGAGGACTTTCTCGCCGGACTGGAAGTGACGCCGGAGCGCCAGGCCGTCTGGGACAGCCTGGACGGCCTCGACCGTTTCGATGCGCGCAGGAAGATCGTCGAGCTGATGGAGGCGGGCGGCTTTCTCGAGAAGGTCGAGCCGCATCGCCACACTGTCCCGCACGGCGACCGTGGCGGCGTGCCGATCGAGCCGTTTCTGACCGACCAGTGGTATGTCAATGCGGCGGAACTGGCCAAGCCGGCGATCGCCTCGGTGCGCGAGAGCCGTACCAATTTCGTGCCCAAAAACTGGGAAAAGACCTATTTCGACTGGATGGAGAACATCCAGCCCTGGTGCATTTCGCGCCAGCTCTGGTGGGGCCACCAGATCCCTGCCTGGTACGGCCCGGACGGGCATGTCTTTGTCGAAAAGACCGAGGAAGAAGCGCTCGGTGCCGCCGTCGAATATTATCTGGCGCTGGAAGGGCCGTGGAAGGCCTGGGTCGAGGACAAGCTCGAGAATTTCCAGCCTGGCGAGATCCTGACCCGCGACGAGGACGTGCTCGATACATGGTTCTCGTCGGCGCTGTGGCCGTTCTCGACGCTCGGCTGGCCGGACCAGACGCCGGAGCTGAAGACCTATTACCCGACCGACGTGCTGGTCACCGGTTTCGACATCATCTTCTTCTGGGTCGCCCGCATGATGATGATGGGCCTGCATTTCATGGACCAGGAGCCGTTCCACACGGTCTATGTCCATGCGCTGGTTCGCGACAAGAACGGGCAGAAGATGTCGAAGTCGAAAGGCAACGTCATCGATCCGCTCGAGCTCATCGACGAATATGGCGCCGATGCGCTGCGCTTCACCTTGACGGTGATGGCAGCGCAAGGGCGCGACGTTAAGCTCGATCCGGCCCGCATTGCCGGTTACCGCAATTTCGGCACCAAGCTGTGGAACGCGACGCGTTTTGCCGAGATGAACGAAGTGGCGCGCGACGACGATTTCTGGCTGCAGGACGCCAAGCTCGCGGTCAATCGCTGGATCCTGACGGAGCTGACGCGAGCCGCGCGAGACATAACCGACGGTATCACCTCATACCGCTTCAACGAGGCGGCGGGCGCCGCCTACCGGTTCGTATGGAACCAATTCTGCGACTGGTACCTGGAACTGCTGAAGCCGGTGTTCATGGGCGCCGACGAGGCCGCCAAGGCCGAGAGCAGGGCATGCGTCGCCTTCGTGCTGGACGAGATCTATAAGCTGCTGCATCCGATGATGCCGTTCATGACCGAGGAACTGTGGGCCGAAACCGCCGGCGAGGGCAGGCAACGGCCGTCGCTGCTTTGTCATGCGGCTTGGCCGTCGCCCGATTTCGAGGACGAGGAGGCCGCCGCCGATATCAACTGGCTGGTCGATCTCGTCTCCGGCATCCGCTCGGTGCGTTCGGAAATGAACGTGCCGCCGGCGGCGATAGCTCCCCTGATGGTGATCGGTGCCAATGACACGACACACGAAAGGCTGGAGCGCCAGGCATCGGCAATCAAGCGGCTGGCGCGGGTCGGCGACATCTCGCTGGTCGATGCGGCACCCAAGGGCTCCGCGCAGATCGTGCTTAACGAAGCGACCATCTGCCTGCCGCTCGGCAGCCTGATCGACCTTGCCGCGGAGGCAGCGCGCCTGCAGAAGGAACTTGCCAAGGTGACCGAGGAAATAGCGCGGCTCTACAAGAAGCTGTCCAACGAGAAATTCGTCGCCAACGCGCCGGAAGAGGTGGTGGAGGCCGAGCGCGAAAAACTCGCCGAATATCGCGAGGCGCAAGAGAAGCTTTCGGTGGCATTGACGCGGGTACGCGAGGCCGGCTGATCAAACAAATTGGGCCGGCTGGCCGGGATAGATTCGCCGGTCACGAATCTGCTTTCCAGATAGGCCGCCTGCCACGAAAACAGGCATTCCGCAGCGTAAATCTTGAGGCAAACTGAATGTTTTTGCCCCATTGTTGCCGTAATGTAACAATGGCTGACTGGGCACTCAAAATGCACTGTTCTGTAGTGATTTGGGCGGTTTTCCCGAGTTTTCTCGTCGATTTGTATTGAGGCGGCCATTTTCCCGTCTCGGGAAGAAGGCCGACACCTTGTCGGAAATGCGTTCAGCCAAGGTGTACATGTACGCACGGCGAATTCGTTGTTGCGCCGTTAACCTGAATTGGTTCTAGCTTGATGCAAGGATATTTCGGGGAGGAGATTCATGTGTTATTCGCGTCTGAAAGTGCTGCTGGGCGCGGGGGCTTTTTCGCTGGCTTTGGCTGGGACGGTGCAAGCCGGGGGCTTTGACCGGGGCGGCGTCAACATCGACCAGCTGTTCGACGCGGCGCCATATTCGTTCGATGCGGGCGTCACCTATGTTTCGCCGCAGCGCAAACTCAAGAATGTGCAGCGCCTCGACGGCTCGGGTTTGTCGACATCGGAGGTGGACGTTGGTGGCGACTATGCGGTGCCGCATGTCGGCATCAAGGCCAACATCTTTGAGCCCGTAGACTGTCTTGCCACCTATACGAGACCGTATGGTGCGGACGCAAATTTCGGCATGAACAACGCCTATTCACCGACAGCGGTCAAATACGCCGTCGACACAGACGATTTCGGTCTCACCTGCTCTTACAAGGTGAACGTCGGCAAGGGCTCCATACGATTCATCGGCGGCGTCTCCTACCAGCAGGTCGACGCGTTTCTGTCCCGCCAGACACTGCTCGCCTTCGGCAATACCGGCCTCGGCGTATTCAAGCTATCCGACGAGGCGTGGGGTTGGCGTGCGGGCGCAGCCTATGAGATCCCCGAGATCGCTCTGCGCGCCAGCCTGATGTACTCTTCCAGCTACAAATATGACGGGCTGTCGGGAACGGTCGACACGACCGGCTTCAGGGGCGCCTTTCCAGCGGATCTGGTTCCTGGCTCCACCGGGGTGTACCCAGTCTCGGCGTCGGCTGAGATACCTCAGGCTCTGGAATTCAAGCTGCAGAGCGGTATAGCTCCTGGCTGGCTGGCCTTCGGTTCCATCCGCTGGCAGGAGTGGAGCAAGCTTGGCGTCATTGCCATCAATGGCGTACGCAGTCCGGTGACCGGTGCTCCCTCGCCCGTTTCATTCGACCTGCTTTATCGCGACGGCTGGACGGTCACGGGCGGTATCGGTCACAAGTTCACCGATCAATTGTCGGGCGTGGTTTCGCTGACCTGGGATCGCGGCACCTCGACGACCTCGGGCTATCAGTCGGATACCTGGGCCGTTGCCAGCGGCGTCTCCTATTCGCCGAACGACCAGGTCGAGGTCAGGCTCGGCGGCTCGATCGGTGTGCTGACGAGCGGGTCATCGACTTTCAGCGGTGTCGGCGACGTGGCAAATGCCGTCACCTATACCTACGGCAACGACCTGCTTCTCGCCGGTTCGGCTTCCGTCAAGATCAAGTTCTAACTACAGATTTTTAAACGACAAAACGGCCGGGCGTTGCCCGGCCGTTTTGTTCGGTGCATCATCCGGCGTTCGGCCAGCGCAACAATTGGCCCATGATGTTCGCTCCGATAATTGTGACGTTTTGGCAACAGTTTCTGAACAACCCTCGCGCCACCCGGCCGCCCGGGAACATTGCCTATTTCCCGCCATAAACCCGGCGCACCTCAAACTTGTCTCGGGACACGCGCCAAAAAGCTAGGCGAAGAGGCAGGCCGCACCGCCCGCGGCAAGGACGAGTATGGACGCCAGAGGGATCTCCAAGGCCAAGCTGCCGAGCCGCCACGTGACCGTTGGTCCCGAGCGGGCACCGCATCGCTCCTACCTCTATGCGATGGGGCTGTCGGCGGCCGAGATCGCGCAGCCGCTGGTCGGTGTCGCCAGCTGCTGGAACGAAGCAGCACCCTGCAACATCTCGCTGATGCGCCAGGCGCAAGTGGTCAAGAAGGGCGTGGCATCCGCCAATGGCACGCCACGCGAATTCTGCACCATCACCGTCACCGACGGCATCGCCATGGGCCATCAGGGCATGAAGTCGTCGCTGGTGTCGCGCGAGGTCATCGCCGACTCGGTCGAGCTCACGATGCGCGGCCATTGCTACGATGCGTTGGTCGGATTGGCCGGTTGCGACAAGTCGCTGCCCGGCATGATGATGGCCATGGTGCGCCTCAACGTACCGTCGATCTTCATCTATGGCGGCTCGATCCTGCCCGGCAGCTACCGTGGCCGGCAGATCACTGTACAGGACGTGTTCGAGGCGGTGGGCCAGCATTCGGTCGGCACCATCAGCGACGCCGAGCTGCTCGAGATCGAGCAAGCCGCCTGTCCGTCTGCCGGCTCCTGCGGCGCCCAGTTCACCGCCAATACCATGGCCACCGTCGCTGAGGCGATCGGCCTGGCGCTGCCCTATTCCTGCGGCGCGCCGGCACCCTACGAGATGCGCGACCGCTTCAATTTCGCTTCCGGCGAAAAGATCATGGAGCTGATCGCAAGGAACATCCGCCCGCGCGACATCGTTACTATAGAAGCGTTGGAAAATGCCGCGACCGTGGTCTCGGCCACCGGCGGCTCGACCAACGCGGCGCTGCATCTGCCGGCGATCGCGCACGAGGCCGGGATAAAGTTCGATCTTTTCGACGTGGCCAGGATATTCGAGAAAACACCCTATATCGCCGACCTCAAGCCGGGCGGCAAATACGTCGCCAAGGACATGTTCGAGGCCGGCGGCATTCCGCTCTTGATGAAGACGCTGCTCGACCATGGCTATCTTCATGGCGATTGCCTGACGGTGACCGGCCGCACTTTGGCCGAAAATATGGAACATGTTTCCTGGAATGACAGTCAGGATGTGGTCCGTCCCGCCAACAGGCCGATTACCCAGACCGGCGGGGTCGTGGGCTTGAAGGGTAACCTTGCCCCCGAAGGCGCGATCGTGAAGGTCGCTGGTATGGCGGAACTGAAATTCTCGGGTCCGGCGCGCTGCTTCGATTCGGAAGAGGAATGTTTCGAAGCGGTTACACATCGCAACTACAGGGAAGGCGAGGTTCTCGTCATCCGTTACGAGGGTCCGCGCGGCGGCCCGGGCATGCGCGAAATGCTGTCGACGACGGCGGCTCTCTACGGCCAGGGCATGGGCGGCAAGGTGGCGCTCATCACCGACGGGCGTTTTTCGGGCGCAACGCGCGGTTTCTGCATCGGCCATGTCGGGCCGGAAGCGGCAGTGGGCGGCCCGATCGGGCTGCTTAGGGATGGCGACTTGATCTCGATCGATGCGGTGAACGGCACGATCGAGGTTGCATTGTCCAAAGCCGAACTGGCGGCGAGGGCAAAAGCATGGAAGGCGCGCACGACCGATTATCAGTCGGGCGCGATCTGGAAATACGCACAGACGGTCGGATCTGCCCGCGACGGCGCGGTCACCCATCCCGGCGGTGCCAAAGAAACACACTGCTATGCGGACATCTGAGTTGTTGAGGTCGTCTGTCCTTTCGGCACTGGTTGCGCTCGCCACTTTTGGCGCGACCTTGGGCGCCGTCGGCCAGGCCATGGCTTTCGACGACAAGGTATTCGACGACAAGACCGGCGTGAAGCCGCAGTCGAGCCCTTGGGCGGTGTTCCAGTTCGGCTTTTCCGCCTACAAGAACGGCCATAAGGAGCAGGCCGCGGAAGCGTATAAATATGCCGCCGAGAACGGCCAGATCGGCGCCACCTGGAAGCTTGCGCGCATGTATGCGGAAGGCGACGGCGTGGCGCGAGACGACTACGCGGCGTTCAAGTTCTTTAGCGAGATCGTCGACCAGGATGTCGAGCCCGGTTCGCCCGAGGAAAGCTATGTTTCGGACGCGCTGGTGGCGCTTGGCGACTATCTGAGGAAAGGCATTCCCGGCAGCCCCGTCGAGGAGAACGAGGTGGCGGCCCAGGAATATTACATGCGTGCCGCCGCCAACTACCGCAACCCGAACGCCCAGTTCGAGATGGGCCAGATGTTCCTCAAGGGTGAGGGCGGCGTCAAGGCCAGCGTCAAGCAGGCCGGACGCTGGTTCCAGCTGGCGGCCGAAAAGGGCCACGCGGGCGCGCAGGCGACGCTCGGCAACCTGCTTTTCCAAAGCGGCAAGATCGTGCGGGGGCTGGCGATGATGACCGCGGCGCTCGAACGGGCCTCACCCGCCGACCAGCCATGGATCCGCGGCATGCAGGAAGAAGCGTTTGCGGCCGCCGGCGAAGCCGACCGCCGCACCGCGATCTCGCTGGCCGACGACATCCTCACCAAGGGTGGCGGCGACCAATAGGTCGGCGGGATTGTAGATTTAAATCAATTCGCGGTCGGTTCCGCCGGCACGCCGCCGGGCGCCGGTGTTGAGATCGGCGTGCCCTGCAGATGTGGGGCCAGTGTGTCCTCCGGGCAGCCGTCGCGGAGCTTTGTCCAGGACGTGTTGTTGAGCACCATGTCGCAACGGGCGAGATGGCTCCCGCCTGCAACCGTCAGGCAGGCGACCCGGCCGATCTGGAATGATTTGCCGTTGGCAAGGCATTCTGCATCGGCAAAAGCCGGCGTCGCTACCGCCATCGCAAGCGCGCAGCCGATCGGGCAGAATGCAAATCGAGTAGTCATGGGAACCCCAGCCACCATGATGATTTCCCATCAAGCGCGCGATTTGTGGCGATAAGAGGTCAACTTATCAATGTGCCGCCGGACAGCAGCTCCGGTCAGGCCGGCTGCAGCGCCAGATCGATCGCCACCGGTACGTGGTCGGAGGGCTTTTCCCAGGCGCGCACCTGTTTTTCGATCGAGGCCGAGGAAAACCAGTTGGCGGCCTCGGGCGACAAAAGCAGGTGGTCGATGCGGATGCCGTTGTTCTTCTGCCAGGCGCCGGCCTGATAGTCCCAGAACGTAAAGACGTCCGGGGCGTCGCTGACGGCACGCACGGCTTCGGTGAAGCCGAGATTCTTCAGCCGCCGGAACGCCTGCCGCGTCGCGGGTTGGAACAGCGCATCGCTTAGCCAGTTTTCCGGATATTTCGCGTCGATAGGCTCCGGAATGACATTGTAGTCGCCGGCCAGAACCAGCGGCTCTTCCAGTGCAAGCCGCTCCTCGGCCCAGCGCTCCAGCCGCGCCATCCAGGAAAGCTTGTAGGAGAACTTCTTCTCGTCGTCGATCGGGTTGCCGTTCGGCAGATAGATCGAGGCAACGCGCAAGGCGCCCTTGTCGGTCGAGAACACGCCTTCGATGAAACGCGCCTGCTCGTCGGCATCGTCGCCCGGCAAGCCGCGATTGACCTCGTCGAAACGCAGCTTCGACAGGATGGCGACGCCGTTGAAGCCTTTTTGGCCGTAAGTCTCGACATTGTAGCCGAGCGCCTCGATCTCGGCGCGAGGAAACTGCTCGTCGACGGTCTTGATCTCCTGCAGGCAGGCGATGTCTGGCGCGCTTTCCGTCAGCCAATGGGTCAAATTGCCGATGCGGGCGCGAACGCCGTTGATGTTCCAGGTGACGATTTTCATGACGGCCTCGATAGGCTGGTGGTCCGGAGACTAGCGATCCGGCGGGTGACGTTCGACAAGGCCGATCGTATTGCCTGCCGGGTCCTTTAGGAAGGCCATCCATTCGCTTTCCCCCGCCTGGCCGAACAGGCCTTCGGTGTCGCGATGGACGAGCGCCGGCGGCGCGGTGAAGGGGACGCCGGCGGCCTTTGCCGAAGCGTGGAACTCTTCGAGGCCCGAGATGTCGAGATAGACGGTGCCAGCCGGCAGGCCTCGGTGAAAAGCAGGCGCACGTCACCTGCCATGATGAAGGCGATGCCTGGAGGATCGAAACGCGCATGCAGGCTCATGCCGAGCACCTCGCGCCAGAACGCCAGCGTTGCGTCGAGGTCGCGTCCGGCGGAAAGCGCGACCTGACGGACCGCGCCGATGTCGGGCATTTCTAGATCGAGAAGCTGGTGCCGCAGCCGCAGGAGGCGACCGCATTGGGGTTTCTGATCTGGAACGACTGGCCCATCAGATCGTCGACGAAATCGATCACCGAGCCGCCCATATAGACCAGCGACAGGTCGTCGATCAGCACGGTGGCGCCGTCCTTTTCGATGGCGACGTCGTCGTCATTGCGCCTGTCGACCAGATCGAACTTGTAGGAGAAGCCGGAACAGCCGCCGCCCTCGACCGAAACGCGCAGGGCCGTCTTATCGGCTTCGCTCGCAACAATCTTGGCGATCCGCCTGGCGGCGGCGTCGGTCATCTCGACTTTCATGGCGGTCTTGGCATCAGCGCCCATGGGCGTCACCTTGCTTTCGGTTTTGTATGATAGGTATGAAGCGCGACGGGGCAAGTCAACTGCGGCATACGCTATGACCAACGAGTTGGGCGACATCGGATTCGGCTATCGGCCGCGCGCGGCCTATGCCAGCGACCCGGCGAAATCGCGCGGGCGGCTGTTCGACGAGGTGGAAAGCCCGACGCGCACGCCGTTCCAGCGCGACCGCGACCGCATCATCCATTCGACGGCGTTCCGCCGGCTGAAGCACAAGACGCAAGTGTTCGTCGCACATGAAGGCGACCATTACCGCACAAGGCTGACGCATTCGATCGAGGTGGCGCAAATTGCACGCGCTCTGGCGCGGGCGCTGCGCGGCGACGAGGACCTGGCCGAGGCGGTGGCCCTGGTGCACGACTTCGGCCACACGCCCTTCGGCCATACCGGCGAGGACGCGCTGAACGATAAGATGGCCGCCTGGGGCGGCTTCGACCACAATGCACAATCGCTGCGCGTGGTGACGCGGCTGGAGCGGCGCTATGCCGAGTTCGACGGGCTGAACCTCACCTGGGAAACGCTGGAGGGGCTGGTCAAGCACAATGGCCCGCTGACCGATGCCAAAGGGAAAGGGCTGAAGGGGCCGGTGCCGCAGGCAATCCGCGACTATTCCGAACTGCACGACCTCGAACTCGACCGCTTCGCCGGTATCGAGGCCCAGTGCGCGGCGATTGCCGACGACATCGCCTACAACACCCACGACATCGATGACGGCTTGAGGGCAGGGCTGTTGACGCTGGATATGCTGGAGGATGTCTCGCTGCCGGGGTCGATCCTCAAGGGCGTGCGTGAGCGCTATCCGGCGCTCGATGACGTACGCACCAGCCACGAGCTGATGCGCCGGCAGATCACCATCATGGTCGAGGACGTGATCGTCTCGACGACGGCCAATCTGGCGCGCATCAAACCCGGCAGCGCCGAAGCGGTAAGGGCGGCCGGCGAGACGATGGTGAGCTTCTCCGCCGAAACGGCCGCATCGGAAAAGGAGCTGAAGGCCTTTCTTTACAAGCACCTCTACCGGCACGCGGAGGTCATGCGGGTGCGCGCCGATGCCGACCAGATCGTCAGGGACCTGTTCGACGTTTATTTCGCCGATCCGCGCGCCATGCCGGATGGCTGGCGCGAAGGGCTCGACCGGGCAGAGGACCGCGTCAAGGCGCGCAGTGTTGCCGATTTCCTGGCCGGCATGACGGACACTTATGCGCTCAAGGAACACAGGCGTTTGTTTGACCATACGCCGGATTTGAGCTAGGGCGGGCTCGATTTGCCGGCCAACGCGCCGGATCCCTGCAAAACCGTCAGAGCCATAGCAATGAACATCTTCGCCGATTTCAACGCGCGAATCATAAAGGCCGTCGAAGCGCTTGATTTGAAAGACAAGGATGGCGTGTCGCCGGACCTGTCGCGCATCGCTGTCGAGCCGCCGCGCGATGCCAGCCATGGCGACCTCGCGACCAACGCAGCCATGGTGTTGGCCAAGCCGACCGGCCAGAACCCGCGTGCGCTGGCCGAAAGGCTGGCCGAGGCGCTGCGCGCCGACGAGGATATCGCGGCCGCCGAGATCGCCGGCCCGGGCTTTGTCAATCTCAGGCTCAAGGACGGCTTCTGGCAGGCGCATCTGACGGCGCTGCTCGGCGAAGGCCGCAACTACGGCCGCTCGACGGTCGGCGGCGGCAAGAAAACCAATGTCGAATATGTCTCGGCCAACCCGACCGGCCCGATGCATGTCGGGCATTGCCGGGGTGCCGTGGTCGGCGACGCGCTCGCCAATCTGATGGCCTTCGCCGGTTACGACGTGACCAAGGAATACGTCATCAACGATGCCGGTTCGCAAATCGATGTGCTCGGACGCTCGGTCATGCTGCGCTACCGCGAGGCGCTTGGCGATGAGATCGGCGACATTCCGGCCGGGCTTTATCCAGGCGACTATCTGATCCCCGTTGGTCAGGCGCTGGCCAACGAATTCGGCCGCTCCCTGCTGCAGATGCCGGACGAGGAGGCGCTTGCCATCGTCAAGGACAGGACGATCGATGCGATGATGACGATGATCCGCGAGGATCTGGCGCTGCTCAACGTGCATCACGACGTCTTCTTCTCCGAGCGGACGCTGCATGCCAACAATGCGAAGAAGATCCGCTCGGCGATCAGCGACCTGACGCTGAAGGGCCACATCTACAAGGGCAAGCTGCCGCCGCCCAAGGGCGAGAAGCCGGACGACTGGGAGGACCGCGAGCAGACGCTGTTCCGCTCGACCGCAGTCGGCGACGATATGGACCGGGCGCTGGTCAAGTCGGACGGCACCTTCACTTATTTCGCCGCCGACGTCGCTTATCTCAAGGACAAGGTCGATCGCGGCTTCGTCGATCTGATCTATGTGCTTGGCGCCGATCATGGCGGCTATGTGAAACGGCTGGAAGCGCTTGCCCGGGCGATTGCGGGCGACGAGGTCAAGCTAACCGTGCTGCTTTGCCAACTGGTGAGGCTGTTTCGCGCCGGCGAGCCGGTGCGCATGTCGAAGCGGTCCGGCGAGTTCGTGACCTTGCGCGAAGTGGTCGAGGAGGTTGGCCGCGACCCGATCCGCTTCATGATGCTCTATCGCAAGAACGACGCGCCGCTCGACTTCGACTTCGCCAAGGTGACCGAGCAGTCGAAGGACAATCCGGTGTTCTACGTGCAGTACGCCTCGGCGCGCTGCCATTCGGTGTTTCGGCAGGCGAGCGAGCAATTGGGCGAGGCCATGTTCGACCGCAACCAGCTGGCCGCCGAAGTGGCTTTGCTGACCGATGAGGGTGAGATCGGCCTGATCAGGAAACTCGCCGAATATCCGCGGCTGATCGAAGCGGCGGCGCTCGCGCTCGAGCCCCACCGGCTGGCATTTTACCTCTACGAACTCGCTTCCAGCTTCCACGGACACTGGAACCGGGGCACCGATAATCCCGACTTACGTTTTGTTAAGGTTAACGACCGACAATTGACGCATGCCAGACTAGGGCTGGTGCAGGCTGTTTCGGACGTTTTGACGTCCGGCCTGACGCTGATCGGAGCCAATGCGCCCACCGAAATGCGTTAGGTTTGAGTAAAAAACCTGTCACCTTTTGCCCACATTGCGCTGGTAAGGGCCAACCCTACGCGACGTCCATGGCGTCCGAATGAGTGCGAGTTCGGGAACAATAATGGCAGACAGAACCCAGCTGAGAGCAGCCGACCACAACGACATCGCCAACGATGATCCGTTCGCGGAACTGACCAGGATCATGGGGTTCGACCCGCGCCAGCCGGTCAAACCGCAAACCCCGGCCCAGCCGAAAACCGCTGCCGTCGAGCCTCCGGTGGACGAGGGCGATTTCGACATCGATCTCGAGAAGGAGTTGATGGGCGAGTTCGGCGCCGACGCCAATGACAATGCTTCCCCTGCCGAGCTTCGCGAGCCGGCACCCGAACCGGCTACCGCGGATGAAATTGAGGACGCGCTTGCCGCCTCGTTCGAACAGGATTTCGCGTTCGACGACAGTGCGGCGGATGATGCTGCTCCTTTTGCGGCCGCTCCTGTTGCCGCCGACGAAATTGCCTCCGGCCCCGAAAGATCGTTCGCTCCCGCTGTCGAGCCGGAGTTCGACGACGAGTTTCATAACGCCGTCGCCGGCTCGCTCGAAGACGTGTCGCCGTTCGAGGATGACCTTTCGAGTGACGACGAACTTGCCGCCTCGCTCGACCAGGATTTTCGGCTCGACGACGATGTGACGGCCAAGATCGCGGTGACCGGCGAGGATGAACCCAGGGCCGCAGCCGAGGCTATCGAGCCGGTCGAAGGGCCCGCCTTCGACGATGAGTTCGACAACGCCGTGGCAAGTTCGCTCGAAGATGAGCTGATGTTTGAAGAGCATGAGCCGATGGAGCAGACCGTCGCCGTTGAAACCGCGGCGCAAGCCGCCGCGCCTGCGTTCGATGACGAGTTCGACGATGCCGTTGCAAGCTCGCTCGAAGACGAGCTGATGTTCGACGAACATGAGCCGGCGGTCGCCGCCCCGGCATCGCCGGCTGAGGCGGTTTCGGCCGATGAGGATCTTGCCGGCCATTTCGATGATGCCATGGCCGATGTCGACATGGACTTCGACGTTCGCCCGAACGAGCCTGCCGAAATCGAAGAACCAGCGTTTATCGAAGAGCTGTCGATCGAAGAGCCAGAGGCCGCCCGGCTTTCCGGCACGGCCGCCGAAGCGGCGTTCGACGACGATTTCGATCTGAGCTTCGACGATGCGCCTGCCGAGGACGCCGAAGAGCCGGTGGCGCAGGTCGTTGCAGCCGAACCAGCGGCGCCGGCCGCCGCTGTCGTCCCGACGGCCCCAGTGGCTGAGGAACGCAGCCTGGAGGACGAGCTGAACGCGCTGCTGGGTGCGATGAGCACACGACCGGCACAAACGGTCAACGAACCTCAGACAAGCCAGCAGTCTGCCCAGCAGCCTGCCCAGAAGCCCGTTATGGTTGCTCAGCAGCCCGTCGCGCCGGTAATTCAGAAGCCAGCAGTGGCTGCTGAACAGCCCATGGGTGCGGCTGAAGACGTCACCAACGAACCGGTGCATCCTGTCGACGAGCTGGATTGGGAACTCGACGAGCACGAGCCCGCTGAGCCGCAGCAGTCCAGTGCCGCCGATGACGCCGATCTTGGCAGTGTCCTCCTCGATGAGCTTGAAGGCGAGGATTTCGGTGTTGAAGCCGCTGCCGGACCTGCGGATGATTTAGACAACGATGCGCTCGATGCCGACTTCGCCAGGAATATCGGCCTGGATCATGACTCGGCCGACAAGAGTGCCGCAGCTGCTTCCGAAGAAGATCCGCTCGATGCGCTGAACTGGCTGACGACACGCGCCACACCGCCCGAGCCGGCCCGCTCGTGGAGCCGCGTGACGCCCGTCGCACAGCCTCAGCCCGCTTTTGCAAGCCAGCCGGTCGCTTCGGCGCGTCCGGCACCGCCGCAGCCGGCTGCAACGCCGTCCAATCGGGCCGCACCGGTCGAAGAGAGGCCGTCCTATGAAGATCGGCCCGCCTACACGGAAGCTGCACCAACCTCGCATCAACAGCCTTCCGCATATGACGAGATGCCCGATGTCGAGACGGTCGACGTGCCCGAGCGCGTCGTGGCGCTGGCGGACGATCTCGACATTCCGGAGCTCAACTTCGACGATGACGAGCCGGTGGCGCCCGCCTACGACGATCTTGATGCCGATTTTGTCAGCCTTCTCACCGAAATGAATGCCACGGATATAGCGCCCGCCCCGGTGCGCAGTGCTGGCTACGACGATGAATACGATGCCGGCTTCGCGTCTGGCTATAAGCAGGATCGCGGCGAGACGCGCGCCTATGGCGCCAAGCCTGCGGAAGCCCCCGTCAGCGCGGCGGCCGCTTCCTATGCCGATGCAGCGGACGGTTTCGATCTGGCCCCATTGCCCAGTGGCCAGCCGGTTTCGCAGGCCGACGATTTCACCTTCGATGAGCTCGATTACGATCCCGAACTGGACGAGGAGATGTCGGTTCCGGGTCTTGCCGAACGCGGGGCCGAAAGGCAGCCGCGCAGGCGCGGGCTGCTGATAGGAGCGGTGGTTGGCGCGGTGGCGATCGCCGGAGGCCTTGGCGCCTTTGCGTTGACCCACGGCGGCAAGAGCGGCAGCGATGCGCCGGTTATCGTCAAGGCGGACAACAGGCCGATCAAGATCAAGCCGGAAAATCCAGGCGGCACCGTCGTGCCGAACCAGGACAACAAGGTTTATGACGCTGTGGTCAAGGGCGCCAAGCCCGCCGAGCCCGTTCAGCAGAAGCTGGTCACCAACACCGAAGAGCCTGTGGACCTGAAGGCCAACGAACCGGAGAGCCGCGTCGTCGATCTTTCGCCCAATGACCCCGATGCCGCAGACGATATCGACGCGCCCGGCACCGTGGCGTCCGACACCGACGCGTCTGGCACCAACGTGCCTGACACCAACGCGTCTGACCCCAGCGCGCTTGGCGCCAATGCAGCTGGCGCTTCCGAAACCGCCGCCGCACCGGCGCCCAAGTCCGAGGATCGCATCGCGCAGGTCCTGCAGGAGGCCGAGAAGGGTGCAAACCCCGAGATCGTCGCCGTTGCGCCGCGCAAGGTACGGACCATGGTCGTGAAACCTGACGGCTCGCTGGTGGCGCGCGAAGATCCGGCGCCTGCCGCCCCGCAGATGGCTGCTGCCGAGCCGGCCGATCCGGCGCCGCAGCACGTGGCTCCGGCGGGCCAGGCCGACGCCGCCGCGCAGACCGGCACCGTGCCCCTGATCGACCAAATGACAAGTGATCCGAAGATTGGCGATCAGAAGATTGGTGACCAGCCGAGTGGCGACCAGCCGAGTGGCGATCAGGCCGAAACCACCAAGCTGCAGCCGGCGCCCAAGCCCGACACAAAGGCTGAAGCCAAGGCCCAGCCGTCAGCCAGCAAGCAGTCCGCCAGCACCCCGGCCACGGTTCCAGTGGCGCCGCAGCGTCCGTCCGACCAGCCGGTCGACGTGGTCGGCGAGGTCAAGCCCGATCAGGTTGCTTCCATCGATCCGGCTGCGGCCGGCGCTGGTTCGTGGTCGATACAGATCGCTTCGCAGCCGACAGTCGAAAGCGCCCAGGCGACTTACCAGGATCTGCAACGCCGCTACGGCAGCGTGCTTTCCGGCCGCACCGCCAACATCGTCAAGGCCGAGATTGCCGGCAAGGGCACCTTCTACCGCGTCCGCGTTCCGGCGCAGTCTCGCAACGAGGCGATCAAACTGTGCACCAGCTACAAGGCTGCCGGCGGCAATTGCTTCGTGTCCCACTAGCGGCACCAAAGCCCCCTCGAAAAGCCGGCGCTCGCGCCGGCTTTTTGCGTAAACGGAAACCTTTGGAGGCAATTGCGGGCGATTCCCTTTGTCGGCGCGAAGCTCTAAACTGTTCCGCATGACCGAATCAAAATCCATGATCCTCGGCTGCGCCGGGAAATCACTGACCCGCGACGAGATCCGTTTCTACCGCAACGAATGCCCGTGGGGCTTCATCCTGTTTGCGCGCAATATCGGCGAGACCGAGCAGATCCGCGATCTGGTCGCCGCCATGCGCGACTGCGTCGGGCGTGCGGATGCGCCCGTATTCATCGACCAGGAGGGCGGTCGGGTGCAGCGCCTGCGGCCGCCGCTGGCGCCGAACTATCCGGCTGCCGGCGCACTCGGTGCCTTGTGGCGCGACGATCATGACGCCGGCACCCGTGCCGCCTGGCTGATGGCGCGGCTGCATGCCTTCGATCTGCTGCGCTACGGTATCACGGCGGATTGCCTGCCGGTGCTCGACGTGCCGATCGAGGGCGCCAGCGACGTCATCGGCGCGCGCGCCTATGGCAAGGAGCCGCGCGCCGTCATCGAATTGGGTCGCGCCGCGGCGGAAGGCCTGATGGCGGGCGGCGTGCTGCCGGTGATGAAGCATATTCCCGGCCATGGAAGGGCATTCGCCGACACGCATTTCGAACTGCCGACCGTCGACGCCTCGATCGGCGACTTGCAGCGGCATGATTTTGCCCCGTTCAGGGAGCTCAACCATTTGCCGATGGCGATGACGGCGCATGTCGTCTATAGCGCGATCGACCCGAAGAACCCGGCCACGACATCCGGCAAGGTCATCGAAAAGATCATCCGCGGCGAAATCGGCTTCGACGGTCTGTTGATGAGCGACGATACCTCGATGAAGGCACTTTCTGGGGATTTCCCGTCGAAAGCGGCCGCTATCCTTGCGGCGGGCTGCGATCTGGTCCTTCACTGCAACGGCGTGTTCGAGGAGATGGCCGGCATTGCATCGCGCACGACCGGGCTGGAAGGCAAGTCGTTTGAGCGCGCGGAGCGGGCGCTGACCTATATCAGGAACCGTGACGTGGCGGACGAGACCGAGATTCGGGCCGAATTTGCCAGTTATTTCGACGCGGTGGCCTAGCATCAAAGGAAGCGAAGTGGCGGAAACATTGGACCTGAAGGCCGGCAAGGCCGCACCGATGGACCGCTTGTGGGCCGAGAACGACGATTCTCGGCTGACCGGCGATCCGGCGTTGGTCGTCGATGTGGCCGGCTTCGAAGGTCCGCTCGATCTTCTGCTGCATCTTGCCCGCAATCAGAAGGTCGACCTGTCGCGTATCTCGATCCTGGCGCTGGCCGAACAGTATCTGGCCTTCGTCGAGAAGGTGAGGGCGCTAAGGCTGGAGCTTGCCGCCGACTATCTGGTGATGGCGGCGTGGCTGGCGTTTCTCAAATCGAAGCTCCTGATCCCCAAGCAGCCCGGCGACGAAGGCGAAAGCGGCGAGGAGCTGGCGGCGGTGCTGCAGTTCCGGCTGAAGCGGCTGGAGGCGATGCGCGACGCGGCGGCACGCCTGGTCAACCGCAACCGGCTCGGACGCGACGTGTTTGCACGCGGCATGCCGGAAATGGTCATCGTCGAGAAGCGCAATGCCTATTCGGCCTCGCTCTACGACCTGTTGACCGCCTATGCCCAGCAGCGCCAGAAGCAGGCGATCACCAATGTGACGATCGCCAGGCGCGGCGTCTGGTCGCTCAAGGATGCGCGCGACGTGCTGACCAGGCTGATCGGGTCGCTGCGCGACTGGACGGCGCTCGACAGTTTCCTGGTCGAATATCTGGCCGGCCCGGAAGAGCGGCGCACCGCGGTTGCCAGCTCGTTTGCCGCGACGCTGGAACTGGTGCGCGAAGGCAAGATGGAGATGCGGCAGGACCAGGTGTTCGCGCCGCTTTATCTGCGCGGCCGCGCCCAGGCCATCAAGATAGTCGAGGTGACACCATGAGCGAACGCGCCAACGCTTCGGTCATTCCGTTCAAGGTCGAAGACGACGTCGAGCAAGGCGCGGTCGCCGAAAACCCGGCACAAAACCAGGGGCAGAATTTGACGCAGAATCCTGGCGAGCGGCTGCATATGGCGGAGGCCGTACGGATGGCCGAGGCGATCGTATTCGCCAGCGCCGAGCCGGTCAGCGCAAAACAGCTCACTTCGCGGCTGCCCGACGGCATCAACATTGCCGCGGCGATGGCCGAACTGCAGCAGATCTATGCTCGGCGCGGCGTCAATCTGGTGCGCGTCGGCGATGCCTGGGCTTTTCGCACCGCCGGCGACCTCGCCTTCCTGATGAGCCGTGACACGGTGCAACAGCGCAAACTTTCCCGCGCTGCCCTCGAAGTGCTGGCGATCATCGCCTACCACCAGCCGGTAACGCGTGCCGAGATCGAGGATATCCGCGGCGTCGAGACGTCAAAGGGGACGCTCGACACGCTGATGGAGACCGAATGGGTGAGGATGCGCGGCCGGCGCCGTACGCCCGGCCGTCCCGTCACCTATGGCACGACCGATATTTTCCTCGACCATTTCGCGCTGGAGGAGATACGCGATCTCCCCGGCATGGAGGAATTGAAGGGTGCGGGGCTGCTGTCCGGCCGCATGCCGTCGAATTTCTCGGTGCCGCTGCCGCCGGCCGACCCCGATCCGCTCACCGACGACGAGGATCCGCTGACCGACATCGACCTCGAAGAACTCGGCCTTTTGACGCCGCGAGTCACGGAAGATTGAGCCGAGCGCCATCTTAAAGCCACAGGCAGGATGGAACTGCGCCGATTGGTAGCGGGCCGCCGTGCCGAAAGTGCGTGACTTCGGCCACTCATTCATGAACTCTGTCGCAGTTCTGTTTGAATCCGAACCCGAAAGCGCATAGATCAGCGTCTGGGAAACCGTTCGAGAGAGATTTGCTATGGGTTCATTTTCGATTTGGCACTGGATGATCGTTCTGGTGATCGTGCTGCTGGTCTTCGGCCGCGGCAAGATCCCCGAGCTGATGGGCGACATGGCCAAGGGCATCAAGAGCTTCAAAAAGGGCATGGCCGACGACGAGACTGCCGAGGACAAGCGCACTGTCGAACACCGTGCCGACGAAACCGTTTCGGTACCGAAGGAAAAGGCCAGCAAAAGCTGAGCCCAAACTTTAGTCGGAACGTATAGCCATGTTCGAAGTCGGCTGGACCGAGATGCTGGTGATCGCGATCGTCATGATCGTGGTCGTCGGGCCCAAGGATTTGCCCAACATGCTGCGCACCTTCGGCCGCACGACGGCGAAGCTGCGCGCCATGGCGTCCGATTTCCAGCGGCAGTTCAATGATGCGCTGAAGGAAGCCGAACTCGACGACGTCAAGAAGTCGGTCGATTCGCTGAGAAGCCTCAATCCGGCAGCCGAGATCAGGAAGCAGCTCAATCCATTCGAGCAGGCCGCCGCCGACGTCCGTTCCGGCGTCGATGCCGTGATGAAGCCCAAGCCGGCCGTCGATGCCGCCGCTTCGACAGAGCAGGCGGCCGAGCCGCTGAAGAACGGCGCAACGACGATGCCGGGCGTCAGCCCGCCGGAGCCGACGCCGGCCACGCCGATCTTTCCGGCGATGACGGACGAGTCCGTCGTGGCGCCGGCAGTACAGGCGCAAACGGCTGCAGCGGCCGTGCCGCAAAAAGCGCCGGCGGCAAAGAAGAAGCCGGCGCCCGCGAAAGCCGCGGCTGCCGCGCCGGCCAAGCCGGCAAAGACCGCTGCGCCAAAGGCCGCCGCAAAAGCTGAGCCAAAACCGCAGTCGTCAGCAGCGAAGAAGCCGGCGGCAGCAGCGAAGAAGCCTGCGACAGCAACGAAGAAGCCGGCCGCCACGAAAACGGCGGGAGCCGCCAAGTGAGCACTTCGGACACGGAAAAGGACGAGATCGAAAAATCGTCGGCTCCGCTGATGGAGCACCTGATCGAGCTGCGCCGGCGGCTGATGTGGTCGATCGGCGGTTTTTTCGTCGCCTTCCTGGTCTGCTTCTTCTTCGCCAAGAAGCTGTTCAACCTGTTGGTGATCCCGTTCAGATGGGCGACCCAATGGGCCGGGCTCGACCCGCACAAGGTCGAGCTGATCTATACGGCGCCGCAGGAATTCTTCTTTACCCAGGTCAAGCTCGCCATGTTCGGCGGCATGGTCATCGCCTTTCCGCTGATCGCCACGCAGATCTACAAATTCATCGCGCCCGGCCTCTACAAGAACGAACGCAATGCCTTCCTGCCGTTCCTGATCGCCTCGCCGATCCTGTTCTTGATGGGCGCGTCGCTGGTCTATTTCTTCTTCACGCCGATGGTGATGTGGTTCTTCCTCGCCATGCAGCAGACCGGCACCAACGACCAGGTGCAGATTTCGCTGCTGCCGAAAGTGTCCGAATATCTCAGCCTGATCATGACGCTGATCTTCTCCTTCGGCCTGGTGTTCCAGTTGCCGGTGGTGACCAGCCTGATGACGCGGGTCGGCATGCTGTCGTCGCAGGGATTGGCCGAGAAGCGCAAATGGGCGATCGTCATCGCCTTCGTCGTGGCGGCGGTGCTGACGCCGCCCGACCCGATGAGCCAGATCGGCCTCGCCATTCCGACGATCCTGCTCTACGAGGTCTCGATCTGGTCGGCCCGGCTGATCGAGCGCAGCAAGGAGCGCGACCGTGTGGCCCGCGAAAAGCAGGACGCCACCGAAGAGGTGGCCGAAAAGCCGGCGGACGCGTCTTCGACGTAGGTTCGGTTGAGGCGGGCAGCATCTTTTTGCCGGCCGCAGCAACTTTGTTCTTGCTTTGTGCCGGCAGCTATGCTACTGATTTGGGTATGGTGCCAATTGGCTCCAAAAACCCGCCTCCCGAGGCGGGTTTTTTGTTTCTTGCTTCCTTTTGAGAGTTCCTGCGTTGTCGGCTGATGTCGGCGGGACAGCGCCCCCCTCTGTCCTGCCGGACATCTCCCCCACAGGCGGGGAGATCGGCTGTCCTTGCCGCTTTCGCCAATCTCATAGGATGCAGAAAGGGCGCTGTCCCCAAAGCTGCCGATCTCCCCCCTTGAGGGGGAGATGTCCGGCAGGACAGAGGGGGGCGCGAAGGAACTCGGCCTGACATCTTGCATCAACGAAAGATGCGGTTTACGCCCTCTGGTCTTTGTTTTGGGCATCTCGTTGCCCCACAACCGCTGCGCATTTTGGGCGACATGCCCTCTGAGGACGAACAGACCATGCTTGACATCAAATGGATTCGCGACAACCCGAAGGCCCTTGTCGAGGCGCTCCAGAAGCGCTCGTGGTCGGCTGAGGCGGCGCAGTCCACGGTCGACGACCTGATCGGCGCGGATGAGGCGCGGCGCGAGCATCTGACGGAGCTGCAGACCCGGCAGGAACGCCGCAACGCCGCATCGAGGGAGATCGGCAATGCCATGCGCTCGGGCGATGCCGCTCTTGCCGAAAGGCTGAAGGCCGAGGTCGGCGAGATCAAGGCCTTCATCCAGAATGGCGAGGCGCGCGAACGCGAGCTCGACAAGGCGCTGAACGATGCGTTGGCAGTGCTGCCAAATGTGCCGTTCGACGACGTGCCGGTCGGCAAGGACGAGCACGACAACGTCGTCAAGCGCGTCGTCGGCGAGGTGCCGACGCGGCCGAACTGGGTCAAGGAGCATTTCGAGATCGGCGAAGCGCTCGGCATGATGGATTTCGAGCGGGCAGCACGGCTTTCCGGCTCGCGTTTCACCGTGCTGAAAAGCGGCCTGGCGCGGATGGAACGCGCGCTCGGCCAGTTCATGCTCGATCTGCACACGACCGAGCACGGCTATGTGGAGATCCAGCCGCCGTTGATGGTACGCGACGAGGTGCTTTTCGGGACCGGGCAACTGCCAAAATTCGAGGAGGATTTATTCTTCGTTCGGCATGGGGACGGCAGGCTTGGCCTAATACCAACCGCCGAAGTCCCGCTGACCAATCTCGTTCGCGACGAAATCACGCCGCACGAAAAACTGCCGCTGCGCTATACCGCGCTGACGCCGTGCTTCCGCTCGGAGGCGGGCTCGGCTGGGCGCGACACGCGCGGCATGCTGCGCCAGCACCAGTTCTACAAGGTCGAGCTGGTGTCGATCACCGACCAGGAGACTTCGGTTGCCGAGCATGAGCGCATGACCGAATGCGCCGAGGAGGTGCTGAAGCGGCTCGGCCTGCCTTTCCGCACCATGACGCTGTGCACTGGCGACATGGGCTTTGGCGCGCGCAAGACCTACGATATCGAGGTCTGGCTGCCGGGCCAGAATGCCTATCGCGAAATCTCGTCGTGCTCGGTATGCGGCGATTTCCAGGCGCGGCGCATGGACGCCCGCTACAGGGACAAGGACGGCAAGGGCAACCGCTTCGTCCACACCCTGAACGGTTCGGGCACCGCCGTCGGCCGCGCTCTGATCGCCGTCATCGAAAATTACCAGAATGAGGACGGCAGCGTAACCATTCCTGAAGCGCTTCGGCCTTACATGGGCGGTCTGCAAAAGATCGAATCGAAATAATGCGCATCCTTCTGACCAACGACGACGGCATCCATGCCGAGGGCCTTGCATCACTCGAACGCATCGCCCGCACGCTGTCGGACGACGTCTGGGTGGTGGCGCCGGAACAGGACCAGTCCGGCTATGCGCATTCGCTGTCGATCTCGGAGCCGCTGCGGCTCAGGAAAATCGGCGAAAAGCACTTTGCCGTGCGCGGCACGCCGACCGACTGCGTCATCATGGGCGTGAAGAAGATCCTGCCCGAAGCGCCCGACCTGATCCTGTCCGGCGTCAATTCCGGCGCCAACATCGCCGACGACGTCACCTATTCGGGCACCGTCGCCGGCGCCATGGAGGGCGCGCTGCTCGGCGTGCGATCGATCGCCATCAGCCAGGCCTATTCCTATGTCGGCGAGGACCGCGTCGTTCCCTACGAGACCACCGAAGCGCTGGCGCCGGCGCTGCTCGAAAAGCTCGTCGCCATGCCGTTGCCGGACGGCGTGCTGCTCAACGTCAATTTTCCGAATTGTGCGCCGGAAGAGATCGCCGGAACTGTGGTCACTTCGCAGGGCAAGCTGGTCCACAGCCTGTGGGTCGACGAGCGGCGCGACGGGCGCGGCTTGCCTTACTACTGGCTGCGCTTCGGCCGCGAGCCGGTCGAGGGCAAGCAAGGCACCGACCTCCATGCCTTGCGCAATCGGCAGGTGTCGGTGACGCCGCTGCAGCTCGATCTCACCGCGCATGAAATCCGCGATCAACTGGCCAAGGCGCTCGCATGAACTTGAACCACGCTGCAACGGTCGACGAGCGCGAAGGTTTCGCTGCCTTCCTGCTTCGCCTGCGAGGCAGGGGCACAGTGCCGAAGGCGCTGATCGCCGCCTTCGAGGCGACGCCGCGGCGCGGCTTTCTGTCTCCGCATTTTCACTCGATCGCCTGGTCGGACCGTATGCTGCCGATCGAATGCGGCGAGGCCATCGAAGGTGCCGACCTGCAGGCGGCGGTGATCGCGGCACTTGCCATCGAGCCGGGCAACCGGGTGCTCGAGATCGGCACCGGGTCCGGCTATACGGCGGCGGTGATGTCGCGGCTTGCCGCTCGGATCGTCACCATCGACCGTTACAAGACGCTGGCCGAACAGGCCCGGCAGCGCCTCGAGGCACTCGCCATCGGCAATGTCATCGTGCGCCAGGCCGACGGTTCCAACGGGCTGGCCAACGAAGCGCCGTTCGACCGCATAGTCGCCTGGGCGGCCTTCGACAGCCTGCCGCGCTTTCTCCTCGATCAATTGTCGAGCGGCGGCATCGTCATCGCGCCGATCGGACCCGACGAAGGCGAGCAGGTGCTGGCCAAGCTGACCAAGGTCGGCAGCCGCTTCGAACGCGAGGATATCGGCCTGGTGCGCCTGCAGCCGATCCTGCGCGGCGTCGCCGCGGTGATTTGATATCCTAACCGTCGGCCGCTTGGGGGCAGCCGAAGCCGGGTGTTTCGTCATCCTAGGGCGCAGCAGAATTCTGCTCCGCCGCATTCTTCGGCCAACGTCACGGAATGGATCCCAGGGTCTCCGCGACGGAAGCTCCGCTCCTGCTCCGCCCTAGGATGACGAAGCTGAGAGCCTTCCTCGAATATTTTAAGAAAATTTGCGCCTGATTCTACAGGTTTAACCGACCGGTAACATTAACGCGCTTTAATCACACTCAGATGTACCGGGTCTGTGCGGGTTAGTGCGATGCAATTCAGTGTTTTGAAGGCAAACGGACGCAATCTGGCGCGTGGCTGCGCCGTCCTCATGATCGCAGGCGCTGCGACGGGGTGTAGTTCCCAGGTGGCGCGGTTCAACAGCGTCGACGACGTGTTCACCGCCTCGACCAACAACCAGCGCGCCATCATCGACAAGCAGGATGCTGCTCAGCCCTATCCGGGCGATGTTGCGGCCGCGCCGATCGACGGCAGCCACACCCAGTCGGTCAGCCGCTCAAGCATCGAACCGGTCACGGCGCAGCAATTGCCGCCTCCGGCTCCCGCCCTGGCGCCTGCCGCCCGTCCGGTGCGCACCGCTGCCGCGCCGGCCCTGGCGCCTGCCGCTCCTCGTGTCGATAGGACGGCAACCGGCACCGTCGCTCCGGCGGCAAGGCCATTCAAGAACGCCGAGCCCGACGCGCCGCGCATGGCGACGGCCGCCGGCGCACCACATGCGACCGAGATCGTCGTCAAGGATGGCGAGACCATTTCCGGCCTGTCCCGGCGCTACGGCGTGCCGGCCGATGCCATCATGAAAGTCAACGGGCTGAGCGCGACCAAGGGGCTGAAGACCGGCCAGAAGCTCGTCATCCCGGCCTATGCGTATTCGAGCAACGGTGCCGCGCCGAAAGTCGCCGACGCCAAGCCCGCGAACGGCACCAGGCACGACCAGCCGGCCGACGCGCCGGAGAAGGTGGCCGTGCTGCCGCAGCAGCCGAAGCTTAGGGAAGGCAAGTCTACCGCGCAGGTGGACGCCTCGGCTGCCGCAAGCCAGCCGAAGGATGGAAAGGCCGCGGCGAAGGTGGCTTCGGCGACGGCCAAGCCGGCCAGTGCCGGCGGTACCTACACGGTTCAGCAAGGCGATACGCTGTCCGCCATCGCCAGAAAGACCGGCGTCGGCGTCGTCGCGTTGAAGCAGGCGAACGGCATGCAGGATGGACTGCTCAAGATCGGCCAGACCCTGAAAGTGCCGGCAGGCGGAACCGCTGTCGTCGCCGGTGCGAAGCCGGCAAAGGTCGATCCGGTGACGACGGCCACGACCCAGCCGCCTGCCAAGACAACGCCGACGCAGACGCTCGCCTCCTACACGCCGCCGAAGAAGGACGCGAAAGTCATCCAGCAGGCCGAGGACGACGATGCGGTGGCGCCGGACGCAACCGGCATCGGCAAGATGCGCTGGCCGGTGCGCGGCCGTGTGATCTCAAGCTTCGGCGGCGGCAAGGACGGCGTCGACATCGCCGTGCCCGAGGGGACGCCGGTCAAGGCGGCCGAAAACGGCGTCGTCATCTATGCCGGTGACGGCCTCAAGGAATTCGGCAACACGGTGCTGGTGCGGCACGAAAACGGTCTGGTCACCGTCTACGGCCACGCCAGCTCGATTGAGGTGCAGCGCGGCCAGAAGGTCAAGCGCGGCCAGGAAATCGCCCTGTCCGGCATGAGCGGCACCACCGACTCGCCGAAACTGCATTTCGAAGTGCGGAAGAACTCGGCGCCGGTCGATCCTTCGACCTATCTCGAATAGAAGACGAAAAGCAATTTGCGGGCCGCCTGACCTTCAGCCCGCCGAGGAAGTCCGCTCCGCAAGGTGCGGGCTTCTTCTGCTGTTAGTCCTTGAGCGGCTAATCCTTGAGCGATTTTCCGAGCCGGCCTGCCAGATCCTGGGTGAACTGCCAGGCGATGCGGCCCGAACGGCTGCCGCGCGTCGTCGCCCATTCCAGCGCCTCGGCGCGCAGCGTCTCGGGATCGATGGCGAGATCGTGATGGCGGACATAGCCGTCGATCATGTCGAGATATTCATCCTGCGAACATTTGTGGAAGCCAAGCCACAGGCCGAAACGGTCCGACAGCGAAACCTTCTCCTCGACCGCTTCGGACGGATTGATCGCCGTCGAGCGCTCATTGTCGATCATGTCGCGCGGCAACAGATGCCGCCGGTTCGAGGTGGCGTAGAAGATGACGTTGGCCGGGCGGCCCTCGACGCCGCCTTCAAGAGCTGCCTTCAGCGATTTATAGGACGTGTCGTCATGGTCGAATGACAGGTCGTCGCAAAACAGGATGAAGCGGAACGGCGCGGCCTTCAGCAGTCCCATCAGCTTCGGCAGCGTGTCGATGTCTTCGCGATGGATCTCGATAAGCTTGAGCGGCAGGTTGAGCTTGGTCGAAGCGTTGACCGCGGCGTGCACCGCCTTGACCAGCGACGATTTGCCCATGCCGCGCGCGCCCCACAACAGCACGTTGTTGGCAGCATAGCCGGAGGCGAAGCGCTCGGTGTTGTCGACCAATATGTCGCGGACGCGATCGACCCCGCGTATCAGGCCGATGTCGACGCGGTTGACCTTGCGCACCGGCTCCAGATAGCCGGGATCGGCCTGCCAGACGAAGCAATCGGCTTCGCCGAGGTCGGTTTGCGGCACCGGCGGCGGCGCGAGGCGGGCGACCGCCTCGATCAGGCGGTCGAGCTTCTGGCTCAGGGTATCGATGGTGCTGTCGGTCATCTCTTGTCTTTTTTGTTTCGCATTCGGGACGTGCGGCAGGCCAACCTACCTGATTTCAGCGGTTTCGAAACTCGTCCCAAGCATTTGTTCGGGCATGATCTTTTGCGAAAACCGAGCGTCGCTTTTCGGGATCACCCTCTAACACGGCTCACCAGCCCGGAAAAGCAGCCGATTTGCCCGGCGGCGCAGTTGCATTGGCAACGTTACCGACTATATTCCGGCCAAATTTGGCGGGGCCGCCTTGCGGCTGTTTTTCAAAGTTCAGGAGTACCTCGATGTTCGTGACACCGGCATACGCCCAAGGCATCGGCGGGGACTCGTCCGCAATGTTTATCCAGATCGTGCCGTTTGCTCTGATTTTCGTGATCATGTATTTTCTGATCATCCGGCCGCAGCGCACGCAGCTGAAGAAGCGCGGCGAGATGCTGGCGGCGGTTCGCCGCGGCGATACGGTGGTCACCGGCGGCGGCTTCGTCGGCAAGGTGACCAAGGTGATCGACGACAACGAGCTCGAAATCGACCTTGGCGGCGGCACCAAGGTGACGGCGCTGCGCTCGACACTCGCCGACGTGCGCGTCAAGGGCGAACCGGTGGCGAACCAGAACGCCAAGAAATAACCGAATTGTCGGCGGAACGATCCGCCAGCACGCCCTGACGGACGACGCCATATGCTTTATTTTTCGCGCTTCAAGATGATCCTGATCTGGCTGGCCGTGGCCGCCACAGTGGTCCTCGCTGCGCCCAACCTTTTTTCCGCCAGCACGCTGGCCAAGTTGCCCGACTGGCTGCCGAAGCGGCAGATGACGCTCGGCCTCGACCTGCAGGGCGGCTCGCACATCCTGCTCAGGATGGATCCGAACGATCTGATCAAGGATCGGCTGGAGACGACGCGCGACGAAATCAGGACGCTGCTGCGCGATGCCAAGATCGGCTATACCGGCCTTTCCGGAACGGGCCGTACGGTGCAGGTCCGCATCACCGATCCCGCACAGATCGAGGCTGCCAAGACAGCCTTGAAACCATTGACCAATCCGGTGGCCGCAGGCCTGTTCAGCGGCGGCTCCATCCAGGAGATGACGCTGGATGATTCCGAGCCCGGCCTGCTCAAATTTGCCGTCACCGATGCGGGGATCAAATATCGCACCTCGACGGCGCTGACGCAGGCGATCCAGGTTGTCGAGCGTCGCGTCAACGAACTCGGCACCACCGAGCCGATCGTGCAGCGCCAAGGCGACGACCGTATCCTGGTGCAGGTGCCTGGTCTCCAAGACCCGCAGCGGCTGAAGGAAATTCTTGGCCAGACCGCAAAGCTGACTTTCCAGATGGTCGACCAATCGATGCCGGTGCAGGACGCGCTGAACGGCCGTCCGCCGCCGGGATCCTCGGTGCTGTATTCGCAGGACGACCCGCCGGTACCGTATCTGATCGAGAACCGCGTCATCGTTTCGGGTGAAAACCTCGTCGATGCCCAGGCGACCTTCAACTCCCAAAACAACGAGCCGGTTGTTTCGTTCCGCTTCGATTCGAAAGGGGCGCAGCGGTTCGGCCAGGCGACATCGCAGAACGTCGGCAAGCTGTTTGCCATCATCCTCGACAACCAGGTGATTTCGGCGCCGCAGATCCGTGAACCGATCCCCGGCGGTACCGGCCAGATATCGGGGAATTTCACCGCTGAGAGCGCCAACGACCTCGCCGTGTTGCTGCGTGCCGGCGCCTTGCCTGCGACGCTGACGGTGATCGAAGAACGCACGGTGGGGCCGGGACTTGGCCAGGATTCCATCCATGCCGGCAAGGTCGCCGGCATCATCGGGTCGATCCTGGTGGTGGCATTCATGTTCGTCGCCTACGGTTTCCTCGGCTTCCTCGCCAACATCGCGCTGGCGGTGCATGTGGCGATGATTGTCGGGCTGCTGTCGCTGCTTGGCGCAACGCTGACCCTACCCGGTATCGCTGGTATCGTGCTGACCATCGGCATGGCGGTCGATTCGAACGTTCTCATCTATGAGCGCATCCGCGAGGAGCGGCGTAACGGCCGCTCGGTGATCCAGGCGATCGACACCGGTTTCAGCAAGGCGCTGGCGACCATCGTCGATTCCAACGTCACCTCGCTGATCGCGACCGTGGTGCTGTTCTGGCTCGGAACCGGACCGGTGAAGGGCTTTGCCGTCACCTATGCCATCGGCATCCTGACCACGGTCTTCACCGCCTTCACCTTCACCCGCCTGCTGGTGTCGATCTGGCTTCGCCGCGCCCGTCCGAAGGAGTTGCCGCGGGCGCCTGTGACGTTCATTCCGCCCGGCACGAAAATTCCGTTCATGGGCATCCGCCGCTGGACGTTCACACTGTCCAGCGTGCTTTCGGTGTTGTCGGTCATCGGCTTCATGACCATCGACATCAATTACGGCATCGATTTCAAGGGCGGCTCACTGATCGAGGTGCAGTCCAAGGCCGGCAATGCCGATCTGGCCGACATCCGCGGCAGACTGACGGAACTGAATATCGGGGAGGTGCAGGTTCAGCAGTTCGGCGAGCCGAACGACGTGCTGATCCGCGTCGGTACCCAGGAGGGTGGCGAGAACGCCGAACAGACCGTCATCGACAAGGTGCGCGGCGAACTGCAGGACCAGTATGATTTTCGCCGCGTCGAAGTGGTGGGGCCAACGGTTTCGGGCGAACTTGCCAAGCAAGGCACCATTGCCATGCTTGTCGCGCTGCTCGGCATCCTGATCTATGTCTGGTTCCGCTTCGAATGGCAGTTCGCGGTCGGCGCCATCGTTGCGACCGTGCACGACGTGGTCATGACGATCGGCTTCTTCGTCATCACCGGCCTCGAATTCAACCAGTCGTCGCTGGCGGCGATCCTCACTATCATCGGTTATTCGCTCAACGACACCATCGTCGTCTATGACCGTGTTCGCGAGGATCTGCGAAAATACAAGCGAATGTCGCTGCCGCAATTGCTGAACAACGCCATCAACGAGACGCTGTCGAGGACGACGCTGACCTCGGTGACGACGATCCTGGCGCTGCTGGCGCTGGTGCTGTTCGGCGGCGAGGTGATCCGCTCGTTCACCATGGCGATGCTGTTCGGCGTCGTGTTCGGCACCTATTCGTCGATCTTTATCGCCGCGCCACTGCTTATCCTGTTCAAGCTGCGGCCGCAGGCCACAGCATCCGATGAGGAAAAGCCGGTGGGCGGCGGCAAAGCCATAGCCACCTGACGGCTTGCCGCAAAAGTGGCCAAGGGCATCGTCATCCGCGAGGCGCATTTCCCGGGCCGCGCACCGATCGAGGCTTACGGCAATGGCGGCTTCCGCTTTGCCGACATGTCGCATCGCGGCTCGCTGCTGTGCCTGCCTTCGGGCATATACGGCTGGGAGCCGGCCGATCCGCTGGCGCTGACGGCAGCGGATTTCGCCAAGCTGTTCAATGAGGCCGACAAGGTCGAGATCCTGCTGGTCGGCAGCGGCAGGGATCTGAGGCCGTTGCCGGCCGCGCTGCGTACGGCGCTGAAAGAAGCGGGCATTTCCGCCGATCCGATGTCGACCGGGGCGGCGGTGCGGACCTATAATGTGCTGCTGGCGGAAGACCGCGCCGTGGCCGCAGCGCTCATCGCCGTCGACTGACGTGGCCGAAAACACCAAAGCCGTCATGGAGACGGTGCGCGCCGCCGACCATGACCGCTATCTCGCCGCGCTCTACGCGCCCGAAGACAAGCGGGACGCGGTGTTTTCGCTCTATGCCTTCAACGCCGAAATTGCCGGCATACGCGATCGCATCCGCGAAGCGCTGCCGGGTGAAGTCCGGCTGCAATGGTGGCGAGACATCATCGCCGCCGAAGAGGATCGCGCTAAGGTCGGCCATCCCGTGGCGGACGCGCTGAGGGCGACTATTTCCGCTCACCGCCTGCCCAAGGCCGCTTTCGACAATATGCTCGACGCGCGCATCTTCGATCTCTATGACGACCCGATGCCGTCGCGCACCGACCTCGAAGGCTATTGCGGCGAGACTGCCGCAGCACTTATCCAGCTTGCGGCGATGGTGCTCGATCCGGTCGAAGCACCGCGCTTTGCCGAACTTGCTGGCAGGGCAGGTTGTGCGCAGGCAATGACCGGTCTCCTGCTTCTACTGCCGCTGCATCGCAAGCGAGGGCAATGCTTTGTCCCGGCCGACATTTTGGCGGCGGCGGGATCGTCGCCGCAAGAATTCGTTACAGGCGACGGCGGGCCGGGCGCGGAACGCGCAGTGGCCGCGATGATCGCGCTGGCACGCGAGCATCTTTCCGCTTTCACGCAGGGGGCGTCCGCTCTGCCGGTTTCGCTGCGCCCGGCCTTTCTGCCGCTGGCGTTGTCGAGCGCCTATCTCAGCAAGATTGACGGCTCCCGCCATTCACCGCTTGATGGCGCGGTGCGGCTTTCGGCCTTGCGCCGGCATTGGCTTTTGTTCCGGCGCGCGACGCGGGGCTGGCCGGCGGTGTGAAGGCTGATTGCTAATGAGGAAATCCGGCCCGGCCGCCAAGCCGGGACTGCCGGCGGCGAGCATCGGCCCGGCCGAGTAGCTTCCATCACGATGGATCACTCGACCCGCCATCGCGCATCAGCGTTTCATAATCGCGACCGCCATAGAAGATGTTGACGATGCGAACGAGATCGTCGCTGACAACATAGGCGATAATAGCCGAGTGCTCGAACGGCACCGTTCGCAATCCTGGTGCAATGTCGTCGCGCGGCCGGCCGCCACGCGGTGCATTGCCGATGTTTCCGCAACGCAGCTTGATCCTGTCGACGAAATTGTCCGCAGCCGCTTCGCTCGCACCGCGGTTGACGATATAGCCGGCAATCGATACCAAATCCGTGATCGCGCCTTCGCTAAGAACTACGGCGAGACGCTGGATCATCGTTCCCCCTCGCCAACTCCGAAATCCTGCTCTTCACTCTCGTGATTGCCTGGTCCAGCGGAACGTCAGGCCTTGTGTCCTCGATCGAGGCCTTCACGCGCGCCCGGATCGAGGCCATGCGCTCGGCATGTTCTTCCTCTTCGCGCTGGAAAGCGCGAAGTGCCGCGCGGATGACCTCGCTCGCCGATCCGTAGGAGCCGTCCTCGACCTTTTCGCGGATCATACGCGCCATGGCGGGCGTTACGGTGACGGACAGTTTCTCAGCGGATTCCATGGGATTTTGGCCTCGCGATACAAAGTAGGATAATATCCTACTTCTCCGCCGCGCAACGCGCAAGAGCGGAGATCGGCACTATTCCGCAGCTTCCGCCCGGGAAGGCAGCCCCAGCCATTCGCGGCAGTCGGCCAGCGCGCGCGACGTCACGGCGTGCCGCTTGGCGACCGTCTTGTCCTTGCCGCGCAGCCGCTTGCCTTCGATCTTCGGCGTGTCCACGGGCGGGAACAGGCCGAAATTGACGTTCATCGGCTGGAAAGAGCGCTTTCCAGGCTCGTCGTCGGAGACAATATGGCCACCGGTGATGTGGTTGAGCAGCGCGCCAAACGCGGTGGTCAAGGGCGGCAGCGACGGCGCGTGGCCGAGCCGTTCTGCGGCGGCGAAGCGCCCGGCAAGCAAGCCTATGGCGGCGCTCTCGACATAGCCCTCGCAGCCGGTGATCTGGCCGGCAAAACGCAGGCCGGGTCGCGACTTCAACTGCAACGAAGCGTCGAGCAGCGTCGGCGAATTGATGTAGGTGTTGCGGTGCAGGCCGCCGAGGCGGGCGAACTCGGCATTCTCCAGCCCGGGGATGGTGTGGAAAATGCGCACCTGCTCGGCGTGCTTCAGCTTGGTCTGGAAGCCGACCATGTTGTAGAGCGTGCCCAGCGCGTTGTCCTGGCGAAGCTGAACGACGGCATAGGCCTTTACGGACGGATTATGCGCATTGGTCAGCCCCATCGGCTTCATCGGCCCGTAGCGCAATGTCTCGACGCCGCGCTCGGCCATCACCTCGATCGGCAGGCAGCCGTCGAAATAGGGCGTACCTTCCCACTGCTTGAATTCGGTTTTCTGGCCGTCGACCAGCGCCTGCACGAAGGCAAGGTACTGCTCCTTGTCCATCGGGCAATTGATGTAGTCCTTGCCGGTACCGCCGGGCCCGACCTTGTCGTAGCGCGACTGGAACCAGCAGATGTCCATGTCGATCGTGTCGAAATGGACGATCGGCGCGATGGCATCGAAGAAGGCGAGCGCGTCGGCGCCGGTCACTTCCGCTATCGATCGGGCGAGCGAAGGCGCGGTCAGCGGGCCGGTGGCAACGATTGCCTGGTCCCAGTCCGCCGGCGGCAGGCCGGGCACTTCCTCGCGTCGGATGGTGATGAGCGGGTGGGCTTCGAGCTTCCTGGTGACCGCTTCGGAAAATCCGTCGCGGTCGACGGCCAGCGCACCGCCGGCCGGCACCTGGTGCGCATCGCCGGCGCTCATGATCAGTGAACCGGCCAGCCGCATTTCGGCGTGCAGCAGGCCGACGGCATTGGTTTGCGCATCGTCCGAGCGGAAGGAATTGGAACAGACGAGCTCGGCCAGCCCGTCGGTCTTGTGCGCTTCGGTGCCGCGGACGGGACGCATTTCATGCAGGACAACGGGGACGCCGGCTTCGGCCGCCTGCCAGGCGGCTTCGGCGCCGGCGAGACCGCCGCCGATGACGTGAATGGGATTCTTGTCCATGAGCGCCGAAATAGTCGCTTGGCGCGAGGATTGCAATTACACGAATGAGCCGCGCTGTTGCCGCCACGCGCTGCAATCGTCTACTATCGCGAATGGGTGGGAGTCTCGGGGTCTTTGCCAGAGCGACATTTCTGACAGTCGTGACCGCGGTAGGCGGATCAGCGGCCGCCGGCGAACTGGCCGCGACGGCTCCCAAACGGATCCCCATATGTCACGGCTACGGTTGCAACTATCGCACAATGCTCGCGCTTGGCCCGAGTGACGGTGCGCGTTTCCGCTCTATCCTGCGTGCGGGTGCGGCTTCGCCCCAGGCCGAGCGTTCCGCTATTTCCAAGGCGGTCCGCTATTTCGAGCAACGCATTTTCCAGGCCATCGGCATTCGTGACCAGCCGCAGTCAGAATTCGGTGCCTCGCGCATCAGGGGCCAAATGGATTGTGTCGACGAATCGACCAATACGCATGCGTTGCTGGTCTATCTTGCCGAGCGAAAACTGCTCAGGTTTCACAAGGTCGAGGACAAGGCCTCGCGAGGCCTGTTTG
Source organism: Mesorhizobium sp. M0991 (assembly GCF_040318915.1). Lineage (NCBI taxonomy): Bacteria > Pseudomonadati > Pseudomonadota > Alphaproteobacteria > Hyphomicrobiales > Phyllobacteriaceae > Mesorhizobium > Mesorhizobium sp. M0991. The sequence goes on along the minus strand of NZ_JAMYNE010000025.1, from coordinate 42,873 downwards.
TCGACGGGCGCTATCCGCATTGGACGGCGGTGATCAGCGACCGCGGCGATACGGAATGGGTGGTGGATTCCTGGTATGCGCCGATGGGCGGCGCGCCGGACATCTTTCCGCTGAGCCAGTGGAAGGAACGGGGCGTGCTGAAAAGCGGGGCGCTGGACTGACGATAGGGCCGTCCCGCAAAGACGGCTCTCCCCAAAGCAGCTTCGGAGTGCCTAGACCTGAAAACAACAACACCCGCCGGGGGAGGAGGTCCGGCGGGTGTCGTTTTGTTGGTCGATCCTCGGGAGGAGGTGAAGATCGACCGTATTCGTCATCGCCGGGGAGGAGGTCGGCTTTGACGAAATTCTTTTCGCCATTTGAAAGGGCGCGAAACCCTTTTTAGAAACAACTTAGAAACAGCGCCCGCCGAGGGAGGAGGTCCGGCGGGCGCCGTTTTTGTGGTCAACCCTCGGGAGGAGGTGAAGGCTGACCGTATCCGTCAGGGTCGGGGAGGAGGTCGACCCTGGCGAAATTCTTGTGGTTAGATCGCCCTGCGAGCGACCATCTTGATCTCGTCACGGACGATGCCGAGATCGTTGAGCTGGCGGTTCGACAGGCGACCCAGCTCGGTAACCGTCTCGCGGTAGACGCGCCAGTTACGATAGTTGCGGATCAGGTTCATTGTCGTTCTCTTTTCAAAACTGGTCGGACCATTTGCGGCCCGAAGGATTAGACCGCCTTGCGGGCGACGTAGTGAATGTCGCTGCGGCTGATGCCGAGGTCGGTCAGTTCACGGGTGCTCAGGCGGCTCAGCTCGGACACGGTGTCCCTATAGCGGCGCCAGTTGCGATAGTTGCGGATCAGGTTCATGGTATTCTCGTTTCGTCTTTCTTTCGGATCATTCCGTCTTTGTGTGCACCGTGAAAATAGGTGGGATCATATCGATTTAAAAGCGCTATTGGTGCATGGCAGCAATGCAAATTGTGCAATGCAACATTAACGCGCGTCCGGCTTTCCGCCCAAATCGGAAAATGCCGTAAGGTCAAACGCTTGGGCGCACGAGCTAAAAGGACGAAGCGAAAGGGGAGGGGCAATGGCGAGCTATTCGTCACGGGTCAGGTCGGATATCGCGCGATGGCAGCAGGCCGGCCTGATCGACGCGCCGACAGCCGATGCGCTGACGCGCGACGTCGAGGCCAACGAACGCAAATCGCTGAGCTTCGGCTCGATCCTGGCGATGATGGCGGCGCTGCTGTTCGGCGCGGCTATCCTGATTTTTATCGCCGCCAACTGGGAAGTCATCCCGCGGCTGGTGCGGGTCGCGGCACTTTTTGCCGTTATCCTTGCCGGCTATGTCGGCGGCGCGGTGCTGAAGATGCGCGACCATGCGGCGATCGGCGAGGCGCTGTGGATCGTCGCAGCGGCGGCATTCGGCGGATCGATCGCGCTGATCGGCCAGATGTATCATTTGTCGGGCGACGAGGCCTCGGCCTTGATCACCTGGGGCGTCGGCACGGCGCTGGCGGCGGTGGCGCTGCGCTCAAACCCGCTGACCGTCGCTGCCGTCGGCATCGCCGATGCCTGGCTGTTCCTGAGAGGGTTCGACTACTTCCGGCGCACGGAATTTCCGCATCTCTTCGTCGTCATGGCGCTGGTGCTGTTCGCCGTTTCGTTCTGGACGCGCAGCCAGGCGGCGCGCCACCTGATCATCCTGTCGGTCCTTTTCTACCTGGTGCTGTTGGTCATGGAGTACGACACGCTGCAAGTCGCCATCCCGCTCGTTGCCGCGTCGGTGCTGCTTTTTACCGCTGCGATCTTTGCTGCCGGGCCGGTCGAGAGTGTTTTGCAACTCGGCGGCAGGTTGCCCTTGCATGCGCTGATCGGCTTTCTCACCGGCCTGGCGATGATCCAGTTCGAACTGGCGGATGAAAGCAGCTACAGCAGCGGCTTCGCCATTGCCTCGGCTGTTGCGCTGGCCGGCATCGTCGCGGCGATCGTGCTGGGCGGCCGCGAGAGCCGGGGGCTGCGCTGGGTTGCCTATGCGGGCTTCGCCTTCGAACTCGCCATCATCTATGTGGTGATGCTGCAATCAATGCTCGACACGGCAGGCTTCTTCCTTGCGGCGGCGGTGCTTCTCGCCGTTCTGGCCTTTATTATCATCCGCATAGAAAAGCGCATGAACGCCTCGAACATGACAGGAGCGGCGGCATGATGACCGGCAAAAGACTGATCATCTCGGCGCTGGTCCTGGCGCTCGTCCAGATCGGCTTTCTGAGCTGGATCATCGCCGGACGCGCGGCGATCCTGCGCGACGGCAAGCAGGTCCTGCTCAGGGTCGAGCCGATCGATCCGCGCGATCTCTTGCGCGGTGACTATATCTCGCTTGGCTACGAGATTTCGCGCATACCGGTGAAGCTGATCGGCAACATTCCGGCCGGCAAGCTTTCCAGCGAGGAAACGTCGATCGTGGTCAGGCTGAAGCAGGGCGCCGATGGCTATTGGGGGCCGACCGCGGCTTGGTTCGGGCAAGCGCCGGTGCCGGCAGCATCCGGCGAAGCCGATATCGTCGGACACGTCTCCGAGGGCTGGGATATCAGCCAGGGAGCAACGACGATCGCGCCGGAGTACGGCATCGAGCGCTTCTATCTGCCGGAAGGCGAGGGGATCGCGATCCAGAACGATATGCGGGTGCGGCCGTTCGGCATCCGCGTGGCGATCGCGGCCAACGGCACGGCGCAGATCAAAGCGCTGGTGGACGGCGACAAGACACTGTTCGAGGAGCCGCTTTACTAGATCGCGCTACGGCCTTGGCAATGATCCTCCTTCGCCAAGGCTTCAGAGGAGCTTCGAGTGGCCTGCCACCCGAAGCTCGAAGAGCGAAGGGTGGTGCGGATGAAGGGACTCGAACCCCCACGCCTTTCGGCACTGGAACCTAAATCCAGGGCGTCTACCAATTCCGCCACATCCGCATTGCCCGGCCAATCCCATGTAGCCATCATTCTGTCAATGTCAGGGCCGATATCGGCATCATTGGCCGGAATGCAAAGATGGTTGAAAATCAGCGTCGCCTGTGACAAAAGGCGTGTCGAATGTGACGGGACGCGACGATCCGCTTCTGCAGAATGTGATAAGAAGTAGGAAAAACAAAGACTTATTCACATTTTGGAGCGTATTTCTGGAGGATTTGTGCCGCGTTGGGCGGACAGATCGCCAAGTCCCGCACCAAAAGCCATTCCCGGCAAGATCATACCGGCAGGCTGTAAACGGCAGGGGCCGTTTGACGGCCTCATTGGTGGAAACAAAGGTTTTATGATGCAGGTCACCGAAACGCTCAACTCCGGTCTCAAGCGCGAGATCAAGATCACCGTGCCGGCCGGTGACATGGAAGCCAAGCTGATGGCGCGGCTCTCCGATGCCAGGAACAAGGTCCGCATCAACGGCTTCCGCCCGGGCAAGGTGCCGGTGCAGCACCTGCGCAAGGTCTACGGCAAATCGTTCATGGCCGAAGTGGTCAACGAGATCCTCAACGATTCGACCCGTTCGATCATCACCGGGCGCGGCGAAAAGGCCGCCATGCAGCCCGAAGTGATCATGACGGAGGACGAGAAGGAGGCCGAGAAGATTCTGGCAGGCGGCGCCGACTTCGAGTTCCGCTTGAACTATGAGGTCATTCCGCCGATCGAGATCAAGGATTTCTCCGACATCAAGGTGACGCGCCAGGTGTTCGACGTGCCGGATGAAGAGATCGACGAGCAGGTCAAGCGTGTCGCTGAATCCGCCCGCACCTACGAGCCGAAGACCGGCAAGGCCGCCGAGGGCGACCGCGTGACCATCGATTATGTCGGCAAGATCGACGGCGAAGCCTTCAACGGCGGCGCCGGCACCGATCAGCCGCTGGTACTCGGCTCCAAGGAATTCATCCCCGGCTTCGAGGACCAGCTGGTCGGCAGCAAGGCTGGCGACGAGAAGCAGATCACGGTAACCTTCCCGGAAAACTACCAGGCGGCGCATCTGGCCGGCAAGGAAGCCACTTTCGACGTGACCGTCAAGGAAGTGTCGAAGCCCGGCGAACTTGAGATCAACGACGAGATGGCCAAAAACCTCGGCCTGGAGTCGCTGGAGCGCCTGCGCGTGGTGGTGCGCGGTCAGATCGAAAATCAGTTCGGCTCGATGACGCGCCAGAAGGTCAAGCGCCAGTTGCTCGACCAGCTCGACGCCGCCTACTCGTTCGAGGCGCCGTCCAAGCTCGTCGAGGCCGAGTTCAACAACATCTGGAACCAGGTCAACCGCGATCTCGAAGCCGCCGGACGCACCTTCGCCGACGAAGAGACGACTGAGGAAGAAGCGCGCGCCGAATATATGCGCCTTGCCGAACGCCGCGTGCGTCTCGGCCTGGTTCTCGCCGAAATCGGCGAGAAGGCAGGCGTCACGGTGACGGACGAGGAACTGCAGCGCGGCCTGTTCGAGCAGGTACGCCGCTATCCGGCCAGCCAGCAGCAGGAAGCCTTCGAATTCTATCGCAACAATCCCGAAGCGCTGAATACGTTGCGCGCGCCCATGTTCGAAGAGAAGGTGGTCGACCATCTGCTCGGCCAGATTTCGGTCACCGATGTCAAGGTCAGCAAGGAAGAACTGCTGGCCGACGACGAGGATACGGAGACGACCAAGGCAAAGCCGGCGAAGAAGCCGGCCGCGAAAAAAGCCGACGCCAAGAAGGCCGACGACGACGCTGAAGAGCCGAAGAAAAAGGCCGCGCCGAAGAAGAAGGCCGCCAAGGACGCTGAATAACGTCCCTGCTGAATTCCGAAAGGCCGCCTTCTCGAGGCGGCCTTTTTCGTTGTGGCGCAGACGCAACGGATTTCACGCATCTGGCGGTCGAGGTGGCGATACGAAGCTTTGATGATTATCTGCGCAGGGTTGCTGACCGCAGCGGTTGTTGGAGGCATCGTTGAGACAGTTCTTCGGTATCGGAAGCGTGATGGCGGCGGCATTCCTGCTTGCGTCGGTCTGCGGGATCGCTCAGGCTGATACGGTTCTCGACAACTGGCGGTTCGACAAGACCAGCGATGGCCTTGTCACCGCCTCGCTTTACGCGACCAACAAGCTCATCACCGGCGGCGGCGCATTGAGTTACAGCCCGGTATTGACGATCGCCTGCCGGACCGCCGGCGAACCGCGTTGGAGCGAATGGCTGCAGCTGAGCGACACCGTTTCCGCCAGCCGAACCATCGCCATGTCGGTGACTGTCGGCCAATCCGGCAAGCTCAACGAAAGCTGGTCGGTCGGCCCGCGCAGCAGGATGCTGGTCCGCGACGGTGCCGACGGCATCAGGCGACTGATTTCCGCGGACCGGCTGCTGCTGTCCTGGCGGTTCGGGCTGCTGTCGGGGCGCGGCAAAGCCGAGTTTGACCTAGCCGGAGTTGAAGAGGCGGTCGGCCGGATCGCCACCACCTGCAACACCAAATTGCCTTGAGCGCGGATTATCCGCATTAATCCATTCAATGATCGAACTCTACCTGCCGGCCGGGTTCTGTGGTATGTAGGTGCCGCAACTCCAGGCAGTGGATATCCGTTCTGCCATTCAAGAGCGCATGCCAGCGGACTAGATGTCGGCCTGTGCAGGTCAGCCAGGGCAAATTGGCGATCAGGGAGGAAATGCCATGCGTGCCATTGTGTTTTTTATCGTCATGTCCGTCGCGACCGTCATTGCCGGCCCCTCGTGGGCCCAGGATGCCGCGGCGGGTGAGAAGGTCTTCGCCAAATGCAAGGTCTGCCACGTGGCAGACAAGGACCAGAACAAGATCGGTCCGTCCTTGAACGGCGTCATCGGCCGAACGGCCGGGACGCATCCGGGGTTCAGCTATTCCAAGGCGATGACCGAGGCCGGCAAGTCCGGCGTCAAATGGGATGAGGCCACGCTGACCACCTACCTTCACGATCCGAAAGCGATGGTCAAAGGAACGAAGATGGCGTTTGTCGGCCTCAAGAAAGACGAGGACATCGCCAATGTCATTGCCTACCTGAAGCAATTCTCCAAATAACGCGGCTCTTCCGCCGGATCTTGGTATCGCAAACAGGTCGAGGCATAGCCTCGGCCGCAATCTGCCGGCAGCGTCAGGTGGGGAGGCGGCTCGTTGCAAAAAAGACATTGGCCGGCTAGGCTGCCGTTCCCATCGGTGGTCGTCTGAATGTCGACTGAAGAAAGCCGTCTCAAGGATACCGGCATCCGCCTCTCGGAGGCGACGGCGGGTGATTTCTTTGCGCTTTTGAAACCGCGAGTCATGGCGCTTGCCGTTTTTACCGCCTTCGTCGGCCTGATGATGGCGCCCGGCGTAATGAATCCAGTTATCGCCGTAATCGCCATCGGCGCAATTGCGGTCGGAGCAGGAGCCGCCGGCGCGCTCAATATGTGGTACGACGCAGACATAGACGCCTTGATGTCTCGCACGTCCAAGCGACCAATTCCGTCCGGTCGCGTCACGCCTGGCGAAGCTCTCGGCTTCGGTCTGGTGCTTTCCGCACTGTCGGTCATGACGCTCGGCGTGCTGGTGGGGTGGCTTGCCGCATCGCTGTTGGCGTTCACCATTTTTTTCTACGTCGTTATCTACACAATGTGGCTGAAGCGCTCGACGCCACAGAACATCGTCATAGGCGGCGCGGCAGGCGCCCTTCCTCCGGTGATCGGGTGGGCGGCTGCAACCGGCGCTATCGGTATTGAAAGTCTCATCCTGTTTCTGATCATTTTCCTCTGGACGCCGCCTCATTTCTGGGCGCTGGCCCTTTTCAAGGTCGGCGACTATGCCGCGGCGGGTATCCCGATGATGCCGAATGCGGCCGGCCAGCACTCGACCAGAAAACAAATCTTCGCCTATTCGCTGCTCTTGGCGCCAATCGGCGTTCTCCCTTGGGGCTTTGGCTTCGCGAGCGGATATTACGGCACTGTTTCAGCCGCATTGGGCGCAGGTTTCATTTGGCAGGCCTGGAAGGTTCTCGTCGCCGACAAGGAGATGAAGCCGGCAAAGGCGCTGTTTGCGTATTCGATTGTCTATCTTTTCGCAATCTTTGCGGCGCTGCTTGCCGACACCATTGTAATGCGAGTGGTCGCGTCAGCCGGCTATTGACACCTGCTCCAAAACATCACGTCGGCAGAGCACAAAATCCCAGCAACAGCAGAATAACGACGCCAAGGCCGAGTATGAGAACTGTCCTTCCATCCATGACCTTCACCTTCGACTAGAAGAGCATATCGAAAAACGGCGTCTGGAGCTAGTCAGGCTACCCGGGACCCTTACTCCCGGCCTTCCTACAAAGCGCGACAAGTCCCCCGCATGAGAGTATATTGATCATGGTGCAGGTCGCGGTTTGCGTGGGCCAATCATGCAGAACGGCAGCACAGTAAAACGCGACCTTACCGGACCTGGTCTGGAGGAATGGTCATGGCAAGCTTTCACGTGATAGCAGGTGCCAGCGAGACGCTGGAACACACCAGAGTTCGAAAAATCGGTGTCTCCGATCTTTTTGATGCGCTCAGGCGTGGGGTCGATGATTTTATGGTCAAGCCGTCGCACATCGTTTTTCTCTGCCTGATCTATCCGCTTGCGGGAATCGTGCTTGCTGTCTGGACATCAGGCAACAACACGCTGCCATTGCTGTTTCCGCTTGTGTCCGGCTTTGCACTGATTGGTCCGTTCGCGGCGATCGGCCTCTATGAGATCAGCCGGCGACGGGAAGCCGGGCTCGATGCCTCGTGGAGACACGCCTTTGAGGTCAGGAGTTCTCCGGCACTGCCGGCTATTGCAGCGGTCGGCATCATGCTGCTTGCGATCTTCATCGCCTGGCTTTTGACGGCCCAGATTTTCTATCAGACCCTGTTCGGCCCGGCGCCACCGCAATCGCTGTCCAGCTTCATCAGTGAAATATTCGCCACGGGACGCGGCTGGACGCTCATCATCCTGGGTCACGCCATCGGCTTCGTGTTCGCCGCGGTTGTGTTGTGCACCACGGTCGTCGCATTCCCGTTGTTGCTCGACCGCGATGTCGGGGCCTACGAAGCCATCCACACCTCGGTGCGCGTTGTCCTGGCCAACCCGATCGTGATGGCGGTGTGGGGCCTTATCGTCGCCGTCGCCCTGATCATCGGCTCGCTGCCAGTGTTCGCCGGGTTGGCAGTCGTGCTGCCGATCCTTGGTCATGCCACCTGGCATGTCTATCGGAAAGTTGTGGAATCGCCGCCGGCCACCAGACCGTGAGCTGAAAACCTGCCGTGCCCGTACCGGCGAAATGCCGGTGCGGGCAGGGTGGGGCAGAGCTTTCAATAGGCGGGGTGGCTGAAACGGGCCTGGCGCGCGTCCTTTGTCAGGTCGCGGAAATCTTTGCCGCTCACATGCACAAGCGTCTTGTGGTCGCCGCCCTCGAAATAGACTTCGGGAGCGTCGCCGAGGCTTTCGTCGAGGACCACCGGCACATCATAGGCAGCGCCGATCGGCGGCACGGCGCCGACGTCGCAATCGCCGAACAACGAGACCACCTCGTCTTCAGAGGCCAATCCAAGGGGCTTGTCCATGACATCCTGCAATGTCGCGAGTTCTATCCTGTGCGTGCTTGGAACCACGGCCAGCGCGTAGCCACGGTCGTGGTGAACGACAACCGATTTGGCCATTATGCTGCCAGGCACATGTGCCGCAATGGCGGATTGTCTGCTTGTCGCCGTGCGGTGATGCTCGACGGTGTCGTAGGAAATTCCTTTCCTATCGATGAAGTCCTTCAGTCTGTTTGCGATGGTCATCTTGGGCGCCCCTTGCTGGTGTTCGCGACGCATGTGGAAACGCCGGCATGGCCAGTCGTTTCCGATACCAACAGAAATGGACCAGCCGTGGATTGTTTCAAGGCGAAGGCTCCAGGACCGGACGGCCTGGATCCGGATTGCATGTCAGGGCCCGGCCCCGAAAAACGCCATTCTGGTGAGAAGCGTGTAGTCCGCTTCGAAGACCATCATCGTCACGAACACCAGAACCAGCACCGGCGGCAGGATGATCGCATATGTCAGCGCCAGCCGTTCCCAGGCCATGTGCATGAAGATGGCGACGATCAGCCCGGCCTTGAGGATCATGAAGATCAGGATCAGCGACCATCTGAGATAGCCGTGGAGGCCGAAATAGTCGACCAGATAGGAGCAGGTGCTGAGGATGAACAACCACGCCCAGACCACCAAATAGAGCTTGATCGGGTGCTCCTGATGAACCTCCGCCGGGGTAACGCCGGTCGTCGTCGCATCATGGGTATGGGCGCGGTCCAGCGTATGCTGTCCCAGGCCGTTTGCGGTTGCTTCAGCCATGTCCTGCCTCTCACCAAAGATAGAAAAATGCGAAAATGAACACCCAGACCAGGTCGACGAAATGCCAGTAAAGCCCCATGATTTCGACGTTCTCGTAGCGGCCCCTCCGGCTGGTGAAGAAGCCGGGCCGTCCGACGTCGTAGTCCCCGCGCCAGACCTTTCGCGCCACGATGATCAGGAAGATCACCCCGATCGTCACATGCGTGCCGTGGAAGCCGGTAATCATGAAAAAGGATGCGCCGAACTGTGCAGCGCCCCATGGATTGCCCCAAGGCCGGACGCCTTCGGTGATCAGCTTGGTCCATTCGAAGGCTTGCATGCCGACGAAGGTCGCGCCGAGTGCTGCGGTCAAAAGCATCAGGACTGCAGTCTTGCGGCGGTCGCGGCGATAGCCGAAATTGACCGCCATGGCCATCGTTCCGCTGCTTGAGATCAGCACGAAGGTCATTATGGCGATAAGGATCAACGGAATGTCGGAGCCGCCGATGCGCAGGGCAAAGACCTCGCTCGGATTGGGCCACGGCACGCGTGTTGAGATACGCGCGGTCATGTAGGAGAGCAGGAAGCAGCCGAAGATGAACGTGTCGCTGAGCAGGAAGATCCACATCATGGCCTTGCCCCAGGACACGTTTTTGAACGCCCGCTGATCCGAGGACCAGTCGGCGGCGATGCCTTGCCAGCCTGGGGGGCGCGGCCCCGTTCGGCCGATGTGGGTCAGTGTCGTCTCTGCCATCCGCCCGTTCCTCCTAGGTCAGCAACCCTCGGCAAATGTCGATTAAAGTCGAAGCCCAGCCGGCCAGAAGAGCAAAGATGGCGAGCCAGACGAAAAGCAGGAAATGCCAGTACATGGCGCACAGCTCGACACTGAGGCGAAGCCGGTGCGGCGGCGCTCCGTTCCAGGCGCCGACGCTCGTTCTGCCCAACCCGACCAGCCCCCCCAGTATATGCAGGCCATGCATTCCCGTTAGCAGGTAGAAGAAGCTGTTGGCCGGATTGGACGCCAGAAAATAGCCGTCCGCACTCAGTTCCCGCCATGCCACAAGCTGTCCGATCAGGAAGACGAGCGCTGTGAGCCCAGCGGTGGCGAGGCCGAGCCTGACCATGTCCACTTGACCCTTGCGCGCCGCGAGCGAAGCGCACTGTATCGCAATGCTGCTCAAGACCAGTACGCCGGTGTTAAGCCAGAGCAGGTGCGGGATGGGCAGCGGCCGCCAATCCGACAGCGCCATGCGCATGAAGTAAGCACTGGTGAACAGCGCGAACAGGCAGCCGACGACGGCAAGGAAGACGCCGAGACCGATCTTTGCGGTCGGCAGCGCCGATCGGTCCAGGGCGACAAAATCCCCGATCATACCTTGCTCGAGCCACGGCTTCGTCATTAGCCGCTGATGGGAAAGCCACCACCCAGCAATACCGGCGATCACGAGCAGGAAAACCAGGATTACGCTCATGCCGGCTCCCTGGAGGGCGCGAAGGAGCCCGGAACGTTTTGCGGTATGAAGTCCTCCTTGGCTCCCGGCACGCTGTAGTCATAGGCCCAGCGATAGACGATCGGCAGATCCTTGCCGAAATTGCCGTGGGCGGGCGGTGTTTCGGGCGTCTGCCACTCAAGCGTCGTTGCCCGCCACGGATTGCCGCCAGCCTCACGGCCATGGCGGATGCTCCAGATGAGATTGAACAGAAACACAATCTGGGCAAAACCGACGATAAAAGCCATGATGCTGATGAACGAGTTCAGGTGGTGGGCCGATTCCGTCATCACCGTCATGTCGGTCAATTCGTTGTAGCGCCGCGGCACGCCCATCAAGCCGAGATAGTGCATGGGAAAGAAGATCAGATAGGCGCCGAGGAAGGTGACCCAGAAATGGAACCGGCCCAGTGTCTCGTTCAGCATCCGACCGGTGACCTTCGGATACCAGTGATAGATCGCGCCGAAAATCACGATGATCGGGGCGACCCCCATGACCATATGGAAATGGGCGACGACGAACATTGTGTCCGACAGCGGAACGTCGACGACGACATTGCCGAGGAATAGCCCGGTCAACCCGCCATTGACGAAGGTGACGATGAAGGCCAGGGCAAAAAGCATCGGTATGGTGAGATGGATGTCGCCGCGCCACAGCGTCAGTACCCAGTTGTAGACCTTGATGGCTGTTGGAACTGCGATGATCAATGTCGTGGTGGCGAAGAAAAAGCCGAAATAGGGATGCATGCCGCTGACATACATATGGTGCGCCCAGACCACGAAACTCAGCGCGCCGATGCCGACGATGGCCCAGACCATCATGCGGTAGCCGAAGATGTTCTTGCGCGCATGGGTGCTGATCAGGTCGGACACGATGCCGAAGGCCGGAAGCGCAACGATGTAGACCTCGGGATGGCCGAAGAACCAGAACAGATGCTGGAACAGGATCGGGCTGCCGCCGCCATGCTGCAACTGTTCGCCCATCTCGACGATCGCCGGCATGAAGAAGCTGGTGCCGAGCGCCCGGTCGAGCAGCATCATCACGCAGGCGACGAACAGCGCCGGGAAGGCGAGCAGAGCCATGACCGTGGCGGTGAAAATACCCCAGACGGTGAGCGGAAGGCGCATCAGCGTCATGCCGCGCGTGCGGCCCTGCAGCACCGTCACGACATAGTTCAAGCCGCCCATGGTAAAGCCGACGATGAACAGGATCAGCGAGACGAGCATCAGGATGATGCCCCAGTCCTGGCCGCCTGGCGTACCGGTCATGATCGCCTGCGGCGGATAGAGCGTCCAGCCGGCACCCGTCGGTCCGCCGGGCGCAAAGAAGCTCGACACCAGGACCAGCACGGCGAGCAGATAGATCCAGTAGCTCAGCATGTTGACATAGGGAAAGACCATGTCGCGAGCGCCAACCATCAGCGGGATCAGATAGTTGCCAAAGCCGCCCAGGAAGAGTGCGGTGAGCAGGTAGATCACCATGATCATGCCGTGCATGGTGATGAACTGGTAGTAGGCTTCCGGAGTGATGAAGTCGAACGTGCCGGGGAAGCCGAGCTGCAGCCGCATCAGCCAGGACAACACCAGCGCCACCATGCCGATCGCCGTCGCCGTCGCCGAATATTGGATGGCGATGACCTTGGCATCCTGCGAGAAGACATATTTCGTCCACCAGCTGTGCGGATGGTAAAGTTCCATTTCCGCGACTTCGGCCGGCGGTACCGCATCTGCAGGTGTGATATCGACCATAGGAACACCTCCGTGCCCTTTTCGGCCAGCCCGACAGTTCGGGCTTGCCGCACTATTTTCAATCCCGACGGCGCGCCGTCGTTCCGGTTTCCTACTCTGCCGAGCCCATCTGCTGGGGCGCGGACAGCTGCGCAAAAGTCTGCTGCTGGCCAAGCCACGCCAGATAGTCTTCCTGAGTATCGACCATGACCACGCCATGCATCATCGGATGTCCCTGGCCGCAGAGTTCGGCACACAGGACCTGGAAGGTTCCGGTCTTGGTCGGAGTGAACCAGAAATAGGTGACCGAGCCCGGGATCATGTCCATCTTGGCGCGGAATTCCGGCACGTAGAAATCGTGCAGCACATCGATCGAGCGGAGCAGCATCTTGACCGGTTTGCCAACCGGGAGGTGCAGGTCGGCCGCTTCCACTACGACATCGTCCTGGCCGTTGGCATCGGCGGCGATCACGCCGAGTGGATTTTCAGCGTTGACGTCGCGGGTGTCCGATGTGCCGAGCTTGCCGTCCTTGCCGGGGAGGCGGAAACTCCATTGCCACTGCTGGCCGACGACTTCGACCTCGGTTGCGTCGCTTGGAACGGTAACGAACCGGCTCCAGACGAACAGGCCGGGAACCAGCAAAGCCGTGACGCCAACCGCGGTGACGACCGTCAGCCAGGATTCGAGCCGCCTGTTCTCAGGTTCATATGCCGCCTGATTGCCTTCCCGATGACGGAAGCGGAAGACGCAATAGGCCATGAAAAGAACCACGGCGGCGAAGACGACGCCGGTGATCCAGAAAGTTATAATGATGGTGTTGTCGATATAGTCCCAGTTTGAGGCAATCGGCGTCCACCACCATGGGCTCAGGAAGTGGAACAACACCGAGCCCACGACTATCAGAACGAGTACAAGCGCAACGGCCATGTCCCGGTTCCTCCCGGTATTCCAAGCGGCGCAAAGCCGTCCCGGGAAATACCAAGTGCATCATAACTTGATTTGCGATGAAAATTCTAGAGCCGGCTGTGGGAAGGGCAAAAATACCATTTCTCTGTGCTGGCGGTCCTTCGCATCGGATGAATGGGATGTCCCGCAATCCTGGCCGTCGAACGCGGATTGTCACCGACCCTAATGCGCCATCCTTCTCGGGACTCGTCCAAACAAACTGCCATCCGGCCTCCGGCGGCTGTTGCCGAGAGGCCGGCAGACGACCCATCGATCCGTCAGGCCTAAAAAGGGCGCCGGGTGGCTGCGCCTGCTAGGCGGCGGACTGGGTCGGAGGGTTCTGGTACATCATCCAGAGCTCGATCGCGGCCAGGACGGCGACCAGAATGCCGATCACGACATGCACGGTCATCGCCGTTGTCGCCTGGAATCCAAGCACCCAGGGAGACACGAGGACCCACAGTCCGACGACCAGATTCACCCACTCTTCCCACACGGCAAATGCCGCGAGGGCGGCAATCGAAAGCACGACGATCAAGATTCCACTGCCGAGGGCGTTCTGCGTCTGCGGGCCTGCCGCAAAGGCGAAGATCCAGGGAGAAAAGAACAGAATTGCCCCAAGGATCAGGTTGGCTACGTCACAGAGCCTGGCGTTTGTCCACTGGTTCATGGCATCCTCCATAGGGAGCGTTTATGGCTCCCGAGTTCGGCAAGGTGGTGCCTCGGCGCGATACGCCCGAAGCCGCTCACTCCGTGTCACGGCAGTGCCCTTGCCCGGCCGGAGTTGCGCATCTGGCGAACTCCAGTCAAATCCGGCTATCTAACTGATTTCCGGGCTTTATGTTCCATTGGGCACCGACACGCCTGGATCAATTGATGGTGATCGAGCAAATCCAAAGCTGCCTGGTCAGGGGCGGCGGGGCGGCGGCGCGTAGCTCATTCTGTCTTTTTATCGAGCCGGTGAAACATTTCTCGGCGATCGCAGTTCTTGGATCCAGAGGAATTGAATAAGGGCAACCTAATTGCGCGGGAGGAGCACGGACGGCACAACTATAAATACGCTCTGCATAGAATACTTTGCAACGGGAAGCTCTCGCTTGTCTTGGTTGCCGCCGAAGCTTGTTTGAAAGACGGCGGTTGCCGCCGAAAAGATTTTCTAAATGAAAATAGCCCAGATCGCGCCGCTAACCGAATCCGTGCCGCCCCGAACCTACGGTGGAACCGAGCGAATTGTGTCGTATCTGACCGAAGAACTTGTCCGACAGGGCCACGAGGTGACGCTGTTCGCCAGCGGCGATTCTCGTACCTCAGCCGAGCTGGTGCCGTGTTGCGAGGTCGCGTTGCGCCTGAATCCCAGGGTTCTGGACGGTGTTCCGCACCATGTCATGATGCTTGAACGGGTGCGCCGGCGAGCCGATGAATTCGAAGTTTTGCATTTCCACGTCGATGTTCTGCACTTCCCCATAATTCGGGATTTTGCCAGACGAACGGTTACCACGCTTCACGGCAGGCTCGACCTGCCCGATGTGGCGCAGCTTTATGCGATGTTCGACGACGTTCCCCTGGTCTCGATTTCCTTCGACCAGCGCCGGCCCATGCCGCCCGTCAATTGGGTTGGAACCGTGCATCACGGCCTGCCCCGCGATCTTTTGCCATTCCACCCGAACACCTCTGGCTATCTTGCATTTCTCGGTCGTATCTCGCCGGAAAAGGGGCCGGAAACGGCCATAGAAATAGCAGCGCGAGCCGGGTTTCCCCTGAAGATCGCCGCCAAGATCGACAAGGTGGACCAGTCGTTCTGGAAGGAAAGGGTCGAGCCGCAAGTGCTGCGGCATTCGAACGTGGAGTTCATTGGCGAGATCGATGAGCGGCAAAAGGCGGATTTTCTGGGCAATGCGAAAGCGCTTTTGTTCCCGATCGACTGGCCGGAACCCTTCGGGCTCGTAACGATCGAAGCAATGGCCTGTGGTACGCCGGTGATTGCGTTCCGGCGTGGCGCCGTCCCGGAGATCATCGATCACGGTGTGTCCGGATGGATCGTGGATACGGTGGAGGAAGCTGTGGGCGCGCTCCGGCGGATAGACAGCCTCGAGCGCGCACGAGTGCGGCAGACGTTCGAGAAGCGGTTCACGGTCGAGCGCATGTGCAGCGATTATGTGGCACTCTACCGAGCACTCACGAGCGGCACAGCAGACGCAGTTGACCCCGCAAACGAGCTCTCCAGAAACATCGCGATGGTGGCCGCGGGGGCTGAGGAACCGACTAATCCACATGCAGACCACGACGGCGGCGTCAGGGAGCGCCTGCGGGGTCTTGTCGCCGGGCGCGGCGATTGCGCCAGAAGCCTTTGATCAGCAGCAAGCCTTCCTGGGCCATGGCTTTTGCGAGCGCTGGCGCACTGCCGCCCGGTCCGGATTGACGCGCGATACTTTCGCTGCAAAGGTACTTTAACGACTTGTTTACCATGCGTCAGTCAGGGGTGGGGGGAATTTGGAACGGTTTCTGGGCGCGAACCGCCTTAATTGGGATGATCGGGCCGAACTGCACTCGACCGACACAACGGGCAGCTACCACATCGAGAATGTGCTGGCCGGCGGATCCAATCTCTATGAGCTGGAAACGCGCGAGCTCGGCGATATCGCCGGCAAGGATATCGTCCACCTGCAGTGTCACATCGGTCTTGACACGATCAGCCTTAAGAATCTCGGCGCGGGCAGTGTGACCGGGCTCGACTTTTCACCGACCGCGATCGCCGCGGCGCGGGATTTTGCTGCGAAGGCAGGCACCGACGTGCGCTTCGTGGAAGCGCCACTGTTCGAGGCGGTGGAAGCGCTCGGTCGGACCTTTGACATCGCTTACGTTACTTGGGGTTCGGTAAACTGGCTGGACGACGTGTTCCGTTGGGCGCGGGTGGTTGCCGATCTCCTGCGACCCGGCGGCCGCCTCTACATGGCCGAGGGCCATCCATTGATGTTTCAGTGCGATCGAAAGGCCGCGGCCCTGGAATTGAAGCACGACTGGCGAACGCCGATAGCTCGGCCGCTCGCCTGGAACGAGGAACTGACCTACACCGGCGATGACCGCATCTTGAAGCATCCTCGCTATTATGAGTGGATCCACCCGATCAGTGACGTGGTGAATGCGCTGATTTCAGCGGGTCTGACGCTCGATTTTCTCAATGAGCATGACACGGCTTCGTGGCAGCACTTTTCATTTGCAGTGCGGGCCGGCAAGGATATGTACGGCCTGCCCGAGAACTCTCCCAAGATACCGATGGCCTATTCCATTGGCGCGACGAAGCGCAGCGTCGGCAAGATACCATACTTTGTGTCTCCCAAGGCGATTGAGGGCCACTAGTCCAGGCCAACACTCTTGAGTACTCGGGTCGGAGCGTCGAAGTGTGCAATCGCGCTCGCGCTCCTCGATCTTCCGAGCAAGCCTGGTCTAGCTGGCCTCTCTGTCGGTCCGCTTCCACAGACGAACGCCATGAGATGAGCAGGGAACGGCGGCCGGCCGCCGTTTCCCGCTCGCATCAGATCTCCTCGCGAATGGTCAGCAGACGCTGGATCCCCGGCGCCAGCGCATCGCAATCAGTGGGACGATGGCAGTGGAAATCGGCAGCTGGCTCCAGCCGCTCGGGCCTGCAACATCAGCAACGGTCGGAAAGTGCAAAAGCTCTAAGGAGCGTGAAGGTCAAATTAAACATTGAAAGCTAATGTTCCTCATCGGGTCGACCCGGGAACCTGAAATGGCACTTGAGGAATCGCCTATTGGCTTTTTTCCGCGCTAGGTTCGGCGGCATCAAGGAGGTCGTCTTTTCGTCGGCAAATATTCCGGCGGCGATCGCGCTTGTCGTCATACTTATCAGCGCAGCGTTCGCGGAGCACCAGAACAAAGTCGTCTCGGACCAGGCCGTCCGTGCGGACGTGCTGACCAAGGTCAATCTCATCCGTGCCAAGCTCGAAGGCAATATCAACGGAAACCTTCAACTCGTGCGTGGATTGGTCGCCGCGGTCGTGACCGAGCCCTATATGGGACAGCAACGCTTCGCCTCGCTGGCGAGCAATCTGTTTGGCGCCGACTCGCAATTGAACAATATTGCCGGCGCGCCCGATCTGGTCGTTTCCCTGATGTACCCGATGGAGGGTAACGAGCAGGCGATGGGCCTGGACTACCGCAAGAACGAGCGGCAACGTGCGGCTGCGCTAAGGGCGCGAGACGAACGCAAGCTGGTGCTTGCCGGTCCCGTCGAGCTGAAGCAGGGAGGACAAGGCTTCATTGGCCGCTTTCCGGTTTTCGTGCCGAGCGCGGGCAACACGGAAAGGTTCTGGGGCATTATTTCCGCCGTTGTCGACGTGCAGCGCCTTTACAGAGCGAGCGGCATGCTTGACGACGATCTCGGGATCGACGTCGCGCTGATCGGCAGGGACGCCCTCGGTCACCGTGGTGGTCAATTCTACGGCAATGAGGAGATCAGCAAAAGCGATCCGGTGACGGCTGACGTTTTGCTTCCTTCCGGCTCGTGGCAGCTCGCTGCCATTCCCAAGAACGGCTGGCCTTCGACGCCAAGTAATGCATGGTTGCTGCGCGCGATCATGGCGACGGCCGGGGCCTTGGTTGTGTTCCCCTTCCTGGTCACGGGTCGTCTGATAGGCGAAAGACAGCGCAATTATGCGGAATTGCGCCGATTGTCACGACGCCTTGAACTCGCTCTGGAAGCCTCGGCTATTGGGGTTTGGGAACACGATCTCGCGACCAACGAGCTTACATGGGATGAACGCGTCAATGAAATATATGGCAAACCAGCGGGGGAGCACCGGGGTTACACAGACTGGGCGGGAGCGATCCATCCAGATGATCTGGCTGGCGCCAATGCAGATTTCGATAGGGCGGTGGCCAGCGGACGACCATATTTGTCGGAGTACCGGATTGTGCGCCCGAATGGCGAAGTCCGTCATGTCCGCTCCAAGGCGATCCTTTACCGGGCCGCAAACGACACCCCAAAAATGATCGGCGCGGAATGGGACGTGACTGCCGACGTCCTGCTGAACAAGGATCTGGTTCGCGCAAAACAGCTGTCCGAGTCGAAAAATGCAGAACTCGAGTCGGCCAAGGCGCGCATAGAGCACATCGCGCTTCATGACTCGCTGACCGGCTTGCCCAACCGACGCTACCTCGACCAGGTACTGGAAGACTACGCGGCAAACGCCAGGCGCTCCGGCGGGCGTGCGGCACTGCTTCACATCGATCTGGATCGGTTCAAGCACATCAACGATACGCTGGGCCACGCCGCCGGTGACGCGATGTTGGTTCACGCGTCGACAGTCCTCAGATCGAAGGTCGGCGACGAAGGATTCGTCGCCCGAATCGGAGGAGACGAATTCATCGTTCTGTGCGTGGTACGCGACGATACCAAGCAACTGGCGCTGCTTGCCGATCGGGTCATCAGCCAGATGCGCGAACCCGTCTACTATCAGGGCCATCGATGCCGTTTTGGCGTCAGCGTGGGTATAGCTGTCGACAACGGAAAAGATGTCGAAGCAAAACACCTGCTGGTGAACGCCGATATTGCGCTTTACCGAGCAAAGAGGCGTGGGCGCAATCGATACGAATTCTTCACCGACGCGATGCAAAGCGAAATCGTCGATACAAAGCGGATTGCCGACGAAATTCTCGGCGGCCTCGAGCGCAACGAGTTCATCCCGTTCTACCAGCCCCAATTTGACGCAAAGACGCTCGAAATCGTTGGGGTTGAGGCGCTGGCGAGGTGGCGACATCCAGTAAAGGGTATTTTGGCGCCCGACGTCTTCCTGAGGATTGCAGAAGAACTGAACGTCGTCTCGATCATCGATCAAGCCATATTGAAGCAATCGCTTTCGGATTTCGAAGAGTGGTCCGCTGCAAAACTTAACATTCCACGGGTGTCGGTCAATGTCTCGGCGAGGCGCCTTCAAGACGAAGAGCTCATCAAGAGCCTGCGAGAACAAAATATCAAGAAAGGAACAGTTTCGTTTGAGCTCGTTGAGTCGATTTTCCTGGACGAGAACGACGATCTTGTCACCTGGAACATCGAGCAGATAAAAGAACTGGGGATTGACGTCGAAATAGACGATTTTGGTACCGGCTACGCTTCGATGGTCAGTTTGCTGAAGTTGCAGCCTCGCCGGCTGAAGATAGATCGGCAGCTGGTTACCCCAATCGTCAAATCGCCGCAGAGAAGGCAGGTTGTCTCGTCGATCATTGAAATCGGCAGGTCGCTGGGTATCGAGGTCGTCGCGGAAGGCGTCGAGACGATGCAGCATGCACGGATACTCAAGGGCCTGGGCTGCGACATATTGCAGGGTTATGCCTTCGGCCACGCGTTTGATTCCGAGGGACTTAAGACCTTTGTCCGAACGCGGCGCCTGCGCACGGCCAGCTGAGCCTCGGCGCCGGAGTTTATCGACCCGACCTGCCTTGAGCCTCACGGTACATCCGCGCAACAAAGCTCAAAACAACAAACCTCAAATCAGCAGCAGCGACGCAAGGTACATGGTCCGTCAAATTTCGGGCCAAGACTCTATGTTGGCGTGCATCGGGCACTGGTCCCCGGGACACGCCGCAAATTCGCAGAGGCGACAAAAATGGCTGACCCCGTATGCATCCGTCGCTAGTGGGCGCATTAGCTTTTCGAGAAGGCCGGTGAGTTGTTTTTCTTCAGCCGCGGTGAGGACCCCAAGATAGTCGTTGACCGCCGCGCAACGTGCGACAAGAGCGGGCAATACGGCTTCGCGGCCGGCCGGAGTGACGTGGAGGTGCGTAGCACGCTTGTCTTCACCCTTGCGAGCTTCGACGAAACCCTGAGCCTCAAGCTTGTCGACCAGACGCACCGTCGCAGTGTGCGAGAGGTTTAGCGCCCGCGCGAGCTGCGCGTTGGTGATGCCCTCCCAAAAGCCCATGATGTTGAGCGCAGCTGAGGCAGAGTCGGTTTGGTTGGGGTGACTTTTGAGGGTCGCGTCCACGCGTTCAGCGATTTCGCCAGCGAAGGCGGCAAGCATATTGGCGGTTCTCAAACGTGTCATGGCGGCAGTCTTTATCATGAGGGGTTGACGGCGCTAGCGATTATATGACTTATTATGTGCGTGTAGCACGCACTTATCAAGGAAAAAAGTCATGACAACTTTGCAGAAATGGACCCTGGTGGCAGGGCAGGTGGTAGCTCGATATAGCGTTGTCCTATTTTTCGCGTTGTTCGGAGTGGCGAAGTTCACTGCGGCCGAAGCGACGGCGATTCATCCGTTGCTTGTTCACAGCCCGTTCTTATTCTGGCTCCCCGGACTGCTTAATCAGCAGCTGTCCTCGGACCTCATCGGCGTTGTGGAGATCGCCTTGGCTCTCATGATGGCCTCGCGTCCCTTTACGCCATGGGTCTCGGCAATTGGCAGTTACGGCATCGCTGCCTCGCTGGTGGTCACGCTGAGTTTCCTCGTCACCACGCCGCAACTCGACCCGGCGCTTGGCGCCTTCATCGTCAAGGACCTGACCCTTCTCGGGGTTGCGCTTTGGTCCGCTGGTGAGGCCTTGGAGGCCACAAAGCCGCGCGTGTCTTCGCTTTGAATGATAGCGGCGTAAGCAGCCAGGCAATCCGTCAGCGGACTTCAACAATCGGGAGATGGCAATGGGCACATCCGACACCACCGGCCTGCACGCGGGCCGAGCCACGCATCGCGAATGGATCGGCCTCGCCATCATCGCGCTGCCCTGCATACTCTACGCGATGGATCTGACCGTGCTGAACCTGGCCGTGCCATCGCTAAGCGCCGACCTCAAGCCCACGGCCGCGCAACTGCTCTGGATCGTGGACATCTACGGCTTTCTGGCGGCCGGGTCGCTCCTCATCATGGGAGCTCTTGGCGATCGCATCGGCCGGCGGAAGCTGCTGCTGATTGGATCTACGTCTTTCGGGCTCCTGTCGCTGGTCGCAGCCTTTGCGCGCAGTGCCGAGATGCTCATCCTGGCTCGGGCGCTGCTCGGGATTGCTGGCGCAACGCTGGCGCCCTCGACGCTATCTCTCATCAGCAACATGTTCCGCTATGACCGTCAGCGGACCTTCGCTGTAAGCGTCTGGGTCGCGAGTTTCTCGTTTGGCGGCGCGATCGGCCCGGTCGTTGGTGGTCTGCTTCTATCACACTTCTGGTGGGGAGCCGTGTTTCTGGTGCCTCTCCCCATTACGGCGCTTCTGCTGATAGTCGGACCGGTATTGCTGCCCGAGCACAGGACCCCAAACGCCGGGCGACTTGATATCCTGAGTGCTGCCTTGTCTCTGGCAGCTGTGTTGCCGATCGTCTTCGGGATCAAGCTAGTTGCTGAGGGCGGCAGTGTCGTGTGGGCGGCATCCGCGGTCGCACTAGGCCTGTTGTTCGGAGTGGTGTTCGCAAGGCGGCAGATGAGCTTGCCCGATCCGCTGCTTGACTTGCGCCTGTTCAAGCGGCCGGCTGTGGTGGCGGCGCTCGGCATTAACGTCCTCGACTTCTTCGTTGGCTTCGGAATTCTCGTTCTTGTCGCCCAGTATCTCCAGTTGGTCTTGGGGCTAACCCCCCTGGAAGCGGGCCTCTGGAGCATCCCGGCCGGGCTCGGCTTCATCGTGGGATCATTGTTGACTTCGGCTGTGCTCAGGCTGATGCGGCCAGCTTATGTCCTCGGCTTCGGCCTGACGCTTGCTGCTGGCGGTCTTGCCCTGATGGCATACGCTGGGGAAATACACAGCTTGGTTCTGATTGTTCGCGGTGATGCAGGCATTCTCGATCAAATCAGCAGCAGGCCCTTCATGCTGGAGTGGCCTTTCCTGCCGATGATGATGTGGTCGTGAACGGCAATGCCCAGCGGTTTGGCCGTCTCGATGATCAGCTTGGTCATCTCGATGTCGGCGCGCGACGGCGTCGGGTCTCCCGACGGGTGGTTATGCGCCAGAATGATCGCCGTAGCGGAGAGCTCCAAAGCGCGCCTGACCACCTCGCGCGGATAGACCGGTGTGTGGTCGACCGTGCCGACCTGCTGCACTTCGTCGGCGATCAGCGCGTTTTTCTTGTCGAGGAACAGGATGCGGAACTGCTCGCGCTCCTCGAAGGCCATCACCGACCGGCAGTATTCGAGAACCTGCGTCCAGGTCGACAACAGCTCGCGGCCGGCGATCTCGCCGCGCGCCATGCGCTGCGCCGTTGCCGCAACCACCTTGAGGTCGAGCGCCACCGCCGGGCCGATGCCCTTCACCTCCTGCAGGCGCTCGACGGGCGCGCCGAGGACCTCGGGGAGGGTGTTGGGACCGGCGGCGAAGCGCTCGCGCAAGCGGTCGCGATGGCCGAGATAATGCGGCTTGTCGGCGGCCACCGCCTTGGCGGGCGATCGCACCGGCCTTTCGGGAAAGAAGGCCCGCTCGTCGTCGTCACCGTTCATGGCTGCCCCACCCAGCATTTGCCGGGCACGGTAACGCCCGATCTGCCAGACACTAGGCCCGCAGGCCGGGGCGGTCGAGGTTTTTTGGCGACAGCGTGAAGATCTCGCAGCCGCTCTCGGTGACGCCGATCGTGTGCTCGTACTGCGCCGACAGCGAACGGTCGCGCGTCACCGCGGTCCAGCCGTCCGACAGCACTTTTACATGCGGCCGACCGAGATTGATCATCGGCTCGACGGTGAAGATCATCCCCGGCCGCATCTCGACCCCTTCGCTGGCGCTGCCGTAATGCAGGATGTTCGGCGCGTCGTGAAACAGCCGGCCGACCCCGTGGCCGCAGAAATCGCGCACTACCGAGCAACGCTCGGCTTCGGCGTAGGTCTGGATGGCGGCGCCGATGGCGCCGGTGCGGGCGCCCGGCTTGATTGCCGCGATGCCGCGCATCAGGCACTCGTACGTGACTTCAAGCAGCCGCTCCGCGGCACGCTTGATCGTGCCCACCGGATACATGCGCGAGGAGTCGCCATGCCAGCCGTCGAGGATATAGGTGACGTCGATATTGACGATGTCGCCATCCTTCAACGGCTTGCTGTCGGGTATGCCGTGACAGACGACGTGGTTGATCGAGGTGCAGGATGATTTCGTGTAGCCGCGGTAGTTGAGCGTCGCCGGAAGCGCGCCATGGTCCATGCCGAACTCGAAGACGAAGCGATCGATCGCTTCGGTGGTGACGCCGGGCGCCACCATCGTCACCAGTTCGTCGAGGCAGCGCGCGGTGAGATCGCAAGCCTTGCGCATGCCGACAAAACCTTCCTCGTCGTAAAGACGGATCTGGCCGGTGTTTCTGAGCGGTGCCGTGGCGGCGTCGAGATAGGTGACCATTTTTATCCGTCTTGCAGAGATGCGAGGCTGGATGAGCCTCCGCGAGAGAAATCTCCCCAGATTTGGCACTGGAAAGCGCAAGGTTCAAGGACGAACTGCCGGCGACGGCCGAAGACCGGCGATATTCACGCCCTGGGGGCATTCTCCTTGCGTGTAGCGGCCCATGCTTCCGCCGGGTTCATTGGCTACCGTAGTGACGACACATTTCTAGGCGAGAAGCGGCCCAAGCATTAAGCCGCCACGGCAATTTTTTTGCGACGAACGGCGTTGCTGCGGGGGCGTCGGTTCGGGAGACATCGAATGGACAGACTGCAATTCGAGGTGCCGGTGCGGATCGCGCCTGTGCCCGGCCAGCCGGTCGAGGAAATCTATAGTGTCGAGCAGGCGCTCGATTTCCTGCAAACGTGGCCGGTTCGCCGGAAGGGGCCAACCTACCAGGCCGCGTTCAACGCCTGTTTTGGTGCCACGGTGGACATCGTCGAGACCGAAGACGCATGGCGGGCCTTCATGGCCTTTTGCCGGGTGAGCGGCCTGCTTGCCAGGGACATGATGGTTCCACGCAAGCGCGGCGGCGAGGCGAGGGGACTGCGGGCGTAGGAAGCGTTCGACACAATCTTCAGTCTGTCTTCGCGCCTTCTTGCCGACATCCCCATCAGAGTAGCGGGTCCAGCAAAGCTTGCGCAGCATCACGCTGGCGATAGACATATGCCAAGTTGAAATTGCTGGTACGCCCAAGGGGAATCGAACCCCTGTTACCGCCGTGAAAGGGCGGTGTCCTGACCGCTAGACGATGGGCGCGCTCAGATGTGAGCGCTTATAGTTGCGTCGCGACAAACCGGCAACCCGTCTGCCGCCGGCTGCGACAACTTTTTTCCTTTGGCTCCAAACTGCGTCTTTCCGACAGCCAAGCTGGTTTTGCGGCATGATGCAACGCCGCCGAGGGGGCCTTCGCAGTGCCCGAAGAACCTCGCCCTAGCCGCGCCTGCGGCAGCGCCAGTTCCAGTCGCGCTCCGGTCCGACATCGACGTGAACGGATTCGGTGTGGCAGTAGGTACCGACGCCGCCGCGGCCCGGCATGGTGCGGAGGTAGCTCGCCAGTTCCCATTTCGAGACGCCGGGGACCTGGATGTCGGCGGCGGCGCAGTACATGTGCAGCGAGTTCTTGGCACCATTGGCGCGGCGGTTGCGGGCCGGATCGCGATAGCCGGAGGTGACCGTCATCTTGCGGCCGTAGTGACCTTCGATCGTCTTCAGCACGCGAACCAGCGACGGCTTCAAGCAGGCGACGTCGACGCTTTCGTTCTGTTTCAGGAGACCGTTGGGCGCCAGCCGGGCGAGGCCGGCGGCGGAGGCGACCTGGTAGGCGCCACCCGAACCTTCGTCTTCGTTGAGATCGACATCACTCTCATCGTCGAGGCCGGATTTGCGCTTGATCTCGAACAGCGCCGTCTGGCGCACACCGGGCAGCGCATCGGCCGTGAAGTGGCTGGTATCGCCTGTCGACACCAGCTGCACCGGCTTTTCAGCCGGGTTGGCCGAGGCCAGGGTAACGGTGGGTTTTGCCGCGGGCGTCGCCTTGGCCTGCATGACCGTTGGTTGCCCGCCTGATCTGCTGTTGGCCGGCGATGCTGCTGCCGAAGCGGGGGTGGCGCTGAACAGCGAGGCCAGGAAGTTTTTCTTCGGTGCGTAGGCCTGTGGCTGCGGCATCTCGCCGGCGGTCACATAGACCGGGTTGTTCATCGCCGGCGCGGCGGCCTTAGCGTCGGGCTTCGATGCGCCGGCACTGTTCTGTGCCACGGCCGGATCGGCCGTCTGGGCGTTTGGATGCAGCGGTTGCGGCGTGTGTCCCGCGATCGTCTCGGCTGCCGTGGGAACGGCGATCGGGAAGCCGGCATCGGGCTTGGCCCCTGGCTTGGCCAATGGCACATAGGCGACCTGCCCGGGAAGGTTGGCGTCGCCCTCTGCATTCATCGTCATTTGTGCGGTTGTCATCTGCGACGATGACGCGGCCGTGCTGGCCTGGGGCGCACCGGCGGCCGTGCTGATTTCGGTAGTCGAGGTATTATAGCCTGGCATGCCGACCGACATGGTCGGGTCGCCGGCAGAGGTGCAGGACGCCAGGAGCACCGAGAAAAGCGCCGCCACAATGGCGCGGCTTTCTCCCTTCGCGAGGCGCGATCCTGCTGATCTCAAAACAAAATTCCCCCTCGATATCCGACCGGTTCGTCATTGGCGCGGCGTCGAAACGTCTCGTCGAAATGACCCTTGTTCCCCGAACCGGAAACGAGACCTGTGTCAAATCTGCAAGCCTCAAAGTAATTTGGCGGCTAGAGGATGAATCAAGGCTGCTCAGGGTTGACGGCACCATTTCGCCCGCTTTTGGCGGCGCGTCAACTCACCACACATTACAGATGGTTACACGCGCACCTTGACATAGGTGCCGGGGGCTTCGCCTAGAACTTGCATATGCTCGCCCGGTTTGCGGGCCGGTACGCGGGTATTGTCCCTGGCTTCGATCCAGCGTTGCCAGTGCGGCCACCAGGAACCGGGATGGTCGGTGGCCCCGGCGAGCCATTGGTCGAAGTCGCCGGCCGGCTTGCCGCCGGTCCAGTAGTGATATTTCTGCGCCGCCGGCGGATTGACGACCCCGGCGATGTGGCCGGAGCCGGCCATGACGTAGTCGACCTCGCCGCCGAAATATTTAGAGCCGAGGAATACCGAAAGCGCCGGCGCGATGTGGTCCTCCTTAGAGGCGAGGTTGTAGACCGGAATGGTAACGTCCTTCAGCGAAACCGTGCGGCCAGCCAGTTCCATCGTGCCTTGGGAAAGCCTGTTCTCGAGATAGCAATTGCGCAAATAGAAAGAATGGTTGGCAGCGCCCATGCGGGTCGAATCGGCATTCCAGTAGAGCAGGTCGAAGGGCAGGGGATCCTTGCCGCGCATGTAGTTGTTGACGACATAGGGCCAGATCAGGTCGCCCGAGCGCAGCATGTTGAAGGCGGTCGCCATCTTGGTGCCGTCGAGATAGCCTTTCTCGTTCATCGCCTTTTCGACGGCCGCGACCTGCTCCTCGTCGACAAACACTTTTAGATCGCCGGCATAGGTGAAATCGACCTGGGTGGTGAAGAAGGTGGCGGATTTGATGCGGTGGTCGCCTTCCTGCGCCATCAGAGCCAGGGCCGCCGCCAGAAGCGTGCCGCCGACGCAATAGCCAACGGCGTTGACTTGCCTTTCGCCGGTGGCCTTTTCGATCGTGTCGAGGCCGTATTGCAGGCCCTCTCGGATGTAGGCCTCCCAACTCTTGGCGCCGTGCCGCTCGTCCGGGTTGATCCACGAGATGACGAAGACGGTGTGGCCTTGCTCGACTGCCCAACGAATGAAGGATTTTTGCGGATTGAGGTCGAGAATGTAGTATTTGTTGATCCATGGCGGGCAGATCAGCAGCGGCCGCTTGAGCACGGTCTCGGTCGCAGGATCGTATTGCAGGATTTCGGCGACGTCGCTGCGGCCGACCACCTTGCCGGGCGTGGTTGCGAGATTCTTGCCAATCTCGAAGGGTGAATAATCGGCCTGCCGCAGCTTCAGGTCGCCCTTGCCGGCGGCAATGTCCTCGGCCAGCATTTTCATGCCGCGCACCAGGTTTTCGCCGTTCGAGGCGACGGTCTCGCGGAACAATTCCGGATTGGTCAGGATGAAATTCGACGGCGAGATGGCGTTGGATACCTGCCTGACGTAAAAGCTGGCCTTGTGGCGGGTGTGTTCGTCCAGGCCGTCGGCGTGCTCAACCAGTTCGGCCGCCCAGCGCGAGGTGACCAGATACGCCTGTTTCAGAAAATCGAAGAAGGCGTTGCGGCCCCATTCGGGGTCCTGGAAACGCTTGTCGCCGCGCTCGGGTCTGACCGCATCTTCGGCGTCCTCGGCGCCGGCGCTGAGGCGCTGGATGGAGTTGGCCCAGACGGTCATGTAGCCCGAAAACAGCCGCGTTTGCGCCTCCAGCGCGC
The DNA here is from genome assembly GCF_040318915.1 of Mesorhizobium sp. M0991. Lineage (NCBI taxonomy): Bacteria > Pseudomonadati > Pseudomonadota > Alphaproteobacteria > Hyphomicrobiales > Phyllobacteriaceae > Mesorhizobium > Mesorhizobium sp. M0991. Next base: position 15,105 of record NZ_JAMYNE010000025.1, on the reverse strand, counting down.
GCTGCGGGTCGGAGAGCCAGTACTCGGTGAGCTTGGAGAAGGTCTTCACCATGTCGACGACCGGCTCGGCGACGTGATCGCGCACCTCGCCCTTTTCCCGCGGCTCGGCCCATGCCGAGGCGGCTTTGCCGGCCTGCTCGATCATGCGGGCCATGTTCAGAGCGAAGCGTTCCGGGTCCTTCACCAGATATTGCTCGACGGTCGAAGGTTGGTCATCTTCCGCTTTGCCCGAATCGGGTGTTTTGGACATGGTTCGCGGGTTCCTCCCGAAGCGTTTTGTTGACATATTACCATGGGATATCGGACAGGGTCCAATGTGCTCTAACCCGGCCGCCAGGAAAACAATATGACGATTAATATTGGCAAGAACGTTTTTTCCGGCACTGGTCGTTTTTGCCGCATGGGGCTCGTCCTGTTGGCGATGGCCGGCTGCACGAGCAGCAACATAGAAGGTGCGGCGCCCGCCACCGGCCTTGTCGGCGCGAAGGACACCGGTTCCTACCCGAACCTGAACATCCGGCCGCAGGTGGCGGCCGAGCAATTCACCGACGAGGAAAAGAACGCCAAGCTCGCCCAGTTGAAGGCCGAGGAGCAGAGCCAGGCCGCGAAGGGCGGCGGCGTCAAGGTCGCGGACCAGGCAGCGCTGGACCAGCTGGCAAAAAAACACGGCGCCGAGGCGCTGAAGCAGATCGAAGGCAAATGCGACCCCGCTCTCGACCCTAATTGCAAATAAGCTTATACGCGCGACCGCAACCTCACTGTCTGGAACTGCCATGGAAGAATTTCACAAGGTCCGCCGGCTTCCGCCCTATGTCTTCGAACAGGTCAACCGGCTGAAGGCAAGCGCCCGTTCGCGCGGCGCCGACATCGTCGACCTTGGCATGGGCAATCCGGACCTGCCGACGCCCAAGGCCATCGTCGACAAATTATGCGAGGTGGTGCGCGATCCGCGCACGCACCGATATTCGTCGTCGCGCGGCATTCCGGGTCTGCGCCGTGCCCAGGCCAACTACTATGCCCGCCGCTTCGGCGTGAAGCTCGACCCGGACAGCCAGGTGGTGGCGACGCTCGGCTCGAAGGAGGGCTTCGCCAATATGGCGCAGGCGATCACCGCCCCCGGCGACGTGATCCTGTGCCCCAATCCGACCTATCCGATCCACGCCTTCGGCTTCATTATGTCGGGCGGCGTCATCCGCTCGCTGCAGGTCGAGCCGGACGACGGCTTCATCCCGGCATTGGAGCGCGGCATCCGCCATTCGATCCCGAAGCCGCTGGCACTGATCCTCAATTATCCGTCCAACCCGACGGCACTGGTCGCTTCGCTCGATTTCTATAAGGAGGTGGTGGCCTTCGCGAGGAAGAACGACATCATCATCCTGTCGGATCTTGCCTATTCGGAGATCTATTTCGACGGCAATCCGCCGCCTTCGGTGCTGCAGGTGCCGGGCGCCATAGACGTCGCGGTCGAGTTCACCTCGATGTCGAAGACCTTTTCGATGCCGGGCTGGCGCATGGGTTTTGCGGTCGGCAATGAACGGCTGATCTCGGCGCTGACGCGCGTGAAATCCTATCTCGACTACGGCGCCTTCACGCCGATCCAGGTGGCGGCGGCGCATGCACTTAATGGCGACGGCGCCGACATCGCCGAAGTGCGCGACGTCTACCGCAAACGCCGCGATGTCATGGTCGACGCATTCAGCCGCGCCGGCTGGACCATTCCGGCACCGGCGGCATCGATGTTCGCCTGGGCGCCGATCCCGGAACCGTTCAAGCACCTCGGCTCGCTCGAATTCTCCAAGCTCCTGATCGAGCACGCCGACGTCGCGGTGGCGCCGGGCGTCGGCTTCGGCGAGCATGGCGACGATCACGTGCGCATCGCGCTGGTCGAAAACGAGCACCGGATCCGGCAAGCGGCGCGCAACATCAAGCGCTTCCTCGCGTCCAGCGCCAAGCAGCCGAATAACGTCGTACCGCTCGCCGCGCATCGCTGATTTTTTACACATCAATCGACCGAATGGGGCGTCGCCGGACATGGCTGAAGCGTTGCGTGTTGGAATTGCCGGCCTGGGCACCGTCGGTGCGTCGGTGGCCCGCGTGCTGCGCGACAAGGCGGCCGAACTGACGCGGCAGTGCGGACGCGACATCGTCGTGTCGGCGGTTTCGGCCCGCGATCCCAAACGCGACCGCGGCGTTGATCTTGGCACAGCACAGTGGTTCGACGACGCCGTCAAGATGGCGCAGACCGCCGAGATAGATGTCTTCGTCGAGCTGATCGGCGGCGACGAAGGCCCGTCACGCTCGTCCGTCAAAGCGGCGCTCGAGGCCGGCCGCCATGTCGTCACCGCCAACAAGGCGTTGCTTGCCAAGCACGGGGTGGCATTGGCCGAGATCGCCGAGAGGAAAGGCGTGCTGCTCAATTACGAGGCGGCGGTGGCCGGCGGCATTCCGGTCATCAAGACAATGCGCGAGGCGATGGCCGGCAATTCGGTGACCCGCGTTTTCGGCATCCTCAACGGTACCTGCAACTATATTCTGACGCGCATGGAAGCCGAGGGCCTGTCCTTTGATGCCTGCCTGAAGGATGCGCAACGGCTGGGCTATGCCGAAGCCGACCCGACCTTCGACATCGAGGGCCACGACACCGCGCACAAGCTGTCGATCCTGACCAGCCTTGCCTTCGGCACGAGGATCGCCGCCAACGATATTTACATGGAAGGCATCTCCAACATCAGCCAGGCCGACATCCGCGCGGCCGGCGATCTCGGCTACCGGATCAAGCTGCTTGGCGTCGCCCAACGCACCGAAAGCGGCATCGAGCAGCGCGTGCACCCGACCATGGTGCCGACGGCCTCGGTCATCGCGCAGGTGCACGGCGTCACCAACGCGGTCGCGATAGAAACCGACATCCTCGGCGAATTGCTGCTTTCCGGCCCTGGCGCCGGCGGCAACGCCACCGCGTCGGCGGTGATCGGCGACATTGCCGACATCGCCAAGAGCCGGCCTGGCTTCCAGCATGGTCCGGTCTTCGGCCGGCCGGCGAAGGAATTGAAGCCCTACAAGAAGGCGCAGATGCGCAGCCATGCCGGCGGTTATTTCATCCGGCTGACCGTGCACGACCGCCTCGGCGTTTTCGCGGCAATAGCCAAGCGCATGGCCGACAACGACATTTCGCTGGAATCGATCGTCCAGCATGCCGCTGGGCCGGAAACCGAGGCACAGAAGACCGTCATCCTGGTGACCCACGAGACGACCGAGGCGGCGGTGCGCAAGGCCGTCGACGGCATCACCAGGGACAGGCTTCTGACCGACAAGCCGCAAGTCATCCGCATCGAGCGGGCCGGATAGTAGTCTCACATTTTGCGTTTAATCGATTGATATTGCTGCGCTTTCAAAAAGGTCCAGCGCAGGTCTTGCTGTTGTCACGGGGCTTTGACACAAGAAGCGCGTCTCCGGCGGGAGGCTAATGCATGTCGCCCAAAAGTGTGCGGCGGTTTTGGAACAACGACATGCATAAAAACAAAGTGCCAACGAGGATTGTCCATCGATGAATGTGGCCCAGAACATTGTCGCCGGCCTCGACCGGATACTGACCATGGAATTGGTGCGCGTCACCGAACGCGCCGCGGTCGCGGCCGCCAGATTGCGCGGACGCGGCGACGAGAAAGCCGCTGACCAGGTTGCGGTCGATGCCATGCGGCAGGAGCTCAACCGTCTTGCCATCAACGGCACGGTGGTGATCGGCGAGGGCGAGCGCGACGAGGCGCCGATGCTCTATATCGGCGAGGAGGTCGGTACCCGAAAAGGCCCGGCTGTCGACATCGCGCTCGATCCGCTGGAAGGCACGACGATCTGCGCTAAGAACCTGCCCAACGCATTGGCCGTTATTGCCATTGCCGAAAAAGGCAGCCTTTTGTTCGCGCCGGACGTCTATATGGACAAGATCGCGATCGGCCCGGGCTATGCCGACGGCATCATCGACATCGATGCCTCGCCGGCCGAAAACATCGCCAGCCTGGCCAAGGCCAAGGGCGTGCCGGTGGCGGAGATCACCGCCTGTATTCTCGACCGGCCACGCCATGGCGCGTTGATCGAAGCCGTGCGGGCGACCGGAGCCGCAATCCGTCTGATCGGCGACGGTGATGTCGCCGGGGTCATCCACACCACCGACCCGGACGAGACCGGCATCGACATCTATCTCGGCACCGGAGGCGCGCCGGAAGGCGTGCTCGCAGCTGCCGCCTTGCGCTGCACCGGTGGCCAGATGCAGGGCAGGTTGATGCTCGACACGCCGGAAAAGCTGGTGCGCGCCGCCAAGATGGGCATCTCCGACCCCAAACGGATCTACCACACGCAAGACATGGCACGCGGCGACGTGCTGTTTGCCGCGACCGGCGTGACCGACGGCAATATGCTGGCCGGCGTCAAGTTCGGCCGCAATTTCATCACCACGCATACGATCGTGCTGCGCTCGTCATCGCGGACCGTGCGCGAGATCAAGGCCAGGCACCAGGATCTGGAAAAGTTTTGATTTCGACTCAGTTAGCCGTTGCATATTGTGCGCAATGACAAATTGCAGACGGCGCGTCACGTGACGGGGGAAAGACGCTTTTTCCTCGATGTCAGGCAATCGGCCACCGGCGTTTCCTGGGAACACCGGCTGACCGAGCGCCAGGACATGGCTGCGCTCGCCATCGCGCAAGGTTATGGCGTGCCCGATATCGTGGCGCGCGTGCTGGCCGGGCGCGGCGTCACCGCCGAGCAGACCGAGCGGTTTCTGGATCCGACCATCCGCAACCTGCTGCCCGACCCGGCATCGCTGACCGACATGGACAAGGCGGCCTCTCGCATCGCCCAGGCGGTGATGGCCAGGGAAAAGGTGGCGATCTTTGGCGACTACGATGTCGACGGCGCCGCCTCGTCGGCGCTGCTCAAGCGCTTCCTCGCACATTTCTCGGTGCCGTCGGAGATTTATATACCGGACCGCATCTTCGAGGGTTACGGCCCCAATCCGGAAGCGATGCGCGAACTCGTCTCGCGCGGCGCGACGCTGATCGTCACCGTCGATTGCGGCACCAATAGTGCTGCTTCCATCGACGCGGCGAAGGCCGCCGGCGCCGACGTCGTGGTGCTCGATCACCATCAGGTCGGCGGGCCGTTGCCGGGGGCGGCTGCGGTCGTCAACCCAAATCGCGAGGACGACCTTTCCGGCCAGGGCCATCTTTGTGCCGCCGGCGTCGTCTTCCTTTGCCTGGTGCAGACCGCGAAGATCCTCCGCAGCCGCTTGCCGGATGCCGCACCGCCGGACCTGCTTGCCCTGCTCGACCTGGTGGCGCTGGGCACAGTCTGCGACGTGGTGCCGCTCACCGGCGTCAACCGCGCCTTCGTGGTCAAGGGGCTGCAGGTGGCGCGGCAGCAGAGAAACGAAGGGCTGGCGGCGCTGGCGCGGGTCTCGCGTATAGGCGAGCCGATCAGCACGTTCCATCTGGCCTTTCTGATCGGTCCGCGCATCAACGCCGGCGGGCGCATCGGCGACGCAGCACTTGGCAGCCGCCTGCTTGCAACCGACGACCCGGTCGAAGCCCGCACCATCGCCGAGACGCTGGATCGGCTCAACCAGGAGCGGCAATCCATGGAGCAGGAGATGCTGGCCGCGGCGCGCTCAGAGGCCGACGCGGAGCTTGCCGGCGGCAATGGTCCGGCCATCGTGGTCACAGCCAGCAGCAACTGGCATCCGGGCATTGTCGGCCTGCTTGCCTCACGGCTCAAGGACCATGCAAGACGGCCGGCCTTTGCCATCGCCTTCAACGCCAATGGTGTCGGTACGGGGTCAGGCCGTTCGGTGTCGGGCTTCGACCTCGGCCGGCTGGTGCGCGAGGCTGCCGATGCTGGGCTGATCGTCAAGGGCGGCGGCCACGGAATGGCGGCCGGCATCACTGTCGAGCGGGCGAAGCTCGGCGAACTCAGGGCTTTCTTCGAAGAGCGCGCGGCTGTGGATGTGTTCCGCCTGCAAGGCGAGGAGAGCCTGGCGATCGACGGCGCGCTTGCCGCCGAGGGCGCGACGCTTGCGCTGCTCGATGCGCTTGAGAGGGCAGGGCCGTTCGGCGCAGGGCACGTCGCGCCGGTGTTCGCGCTGCCGCGCCACCGGCTTGTCGATGCGCGGGCGGTCGGCAGCAACCACATCCGCGCCGAACTGCAGTCGGAAAGCGGCGGCCGCATCCAGGCGATCGCCTTTCGCGCCATCGACACGGCTCTTGGCGAATTCCTGTTCAAGAACAGGGGCAAGCCGGTGCATGTAGCCGGCTCACTGTCGGGCAACCACTGGAACGGCAACCGCACGGTGCAATTTCGTATCGTCGACGCGGCGCTTGCCTGAGAGCTCGCTGACCGCTCTGCCTAAGCGAGGACGGTCTGCAGCCGGGTCAGATCGCCGATCTGCGCCATCGTTGCCTGGTAGCCGATACGGATCGCTTCGTCGGCGCGGTGGAATTCGGTCAGGCCGATATGGCTGAGCTTCGGCTGCAGCGATATGTCCGGCGGGTCACCGGCCAGCCTGGCGCGCGAGATGCGGTCTTGGATGATGTTGAAGGCTTCGACCATGACGCCGGTAATGCCGAGCCGCGTCTCGCGCGACTGACGTTCGGGATCGGCGTGGCCGGCCCGCGGCGCGTCTTTCTCGATGACCAGCTCGCCGGCACTGTGCTTGATCACCGCGGCGCGGCCGAACAGATCGTAGTGAAGGTTCACCGCAACCACGAGCGGCTGCTCGTAGGCACGGCAGACCGAGACCGGCACCGGATTGACCAGGGCGCCGTCAACCAGCACACGCCCATTGCAGGCGACCGGCTCGAACACGCCGGGCAGCGCGTAGGAGGCGCGCATGGCGGTGCTCAACGAGCCGCTCGACAGCCAGATCTCATGGCCGGTGCGGATTTCCGAAGCGACGCAGACGAATGGTTTTGGCAGGTCCTCGAAGCGGATGCCGGCTATGTGCTCGCGCAGCCGCGCATCGAGCTTCATGCCACCGAACAGGCCGCTGCCGCGTAGATTGAGGTCGAGAAGACCAAAAATGCGCCGCCTGGTCAGGCTGCGCGCGAATTCTTCCAGCTCGTCGAGCTTGCCGGCAACATAGCAGCCGCCGACCAGCGCGCCGATCGAGGTGCCGGCGATCATCGACACTTCGATGCCGGCTTCGTCAAGCGCGCGCAGCACGCCGATATGCGCCCAGCCGCGCGCACAGCCGCCACCCAATGCCAGCGAAATCCCTGTTTTGCCCGGGGATTTGGTTTCGGATGCGCCCGCGGCCGAGGAGAGGCCATTGGCCTCCCGAACGTCAGGTCTGTTGCGCAATGACGCCCAGTCGAGCATCACAATCTCCCTTGTCCCACGGTCATCCTACAGGCGGGCCGTATCGAAATCATGAATATACGTGGCTGAAGTGCTGCGAATGGTTCATATTGATGGTGTATCGGGCTTTCGATAGGTTTTTTCCGCATCGAACAGCGGCTTGCTGCCGTCGCTGGCAAGCGTCCCTTTGCCATCGCTCAGCCCCACCGTCCGATAAAAGCATGAACGTCGGCCGGTGTGACAAGTTGCTTCGTGACCCTGCACTTTGACGCGCAACCATATCGCGTCCTGGTCACAATCCGTGAGCATCTCGACGACCTGCTGGACATTGCCAGAGGTCTCGCCCTTCTTCCACAGCGCATTGCGCGAACGCGACCAGTAGTGCGCGACGCCGGTCTCGAGGGTTAGCGCCAGCGCCTCGGCATTCATATGCGCGACCATCAGCAGCATGCCGTCTTCGGCATCGGTGACGACGACGGTGACGAGGCCCCCGGAATCGAAGCGCGGTGAAAGGACCCTGCCTTCCTCAAGCGCCTTTTTGTCTGTTGGAGCTTTCGGGAATTCCAATGCCGACATTCGCCGGTCCTTATCTAGCGAAGCCGGCAGGCCGATCAGATCCTGCCGCCGCGCACCATGGTAACGAAGCGGACCTGCTCTTCGGGTGTGTCCTTGAAGACGCCGGTGAAGGTCGAGGTCAGCGTGGTCGAGCCCTGCTTGCGGATGCCGCGCATGGCCATGCACATATGCTCGGCCTCAAGCATGACCGCGACGCCGCGCGGATTGAGTACGTCCTGGATGACGCCGGCAATCTGCGCGGTCATCGCTTCCTGGGTCTGCAGGCGATGGGCGAAGATGTCGACGACGCGGGCGATCTTGGACAGGCCGACAACCTTGCCGTCAGGCAGATAGCCGACATGCGCCTTGCCGATGATCGGCACCATGTGATGCTCGCAATGCGAGTGGAAGGATATGTCCTTGACGAGGACGAGGTCGTCATAACCAGCGACTTCCTCGAACGTGCGGCCAAGTTCCTCGGCTGGGCACATATCATAGCCGTTGAACATTTCGCCGAACGCCTTGGTGACGCGCTTCGGCGTGTCGATCAGGCCCTCGCGGTCCGGATTGTCGCCGGTCCAGCGCAACAAGGTGCGCACCGCGGCTTCGACTTCGGCCTCGCTCGGCCGGTCGGTGACCGGCTTTTCCATATAGGCAGACCGCGGCATGAGTTTCTTGATAACGGCGTCCATAAAGGCGTCTCCCGTAGTTCCTCTCTCAGGAGGAACGAGTTGAACGGACCACGACCTTTCGGGTGTTAGAAACTCGCCCGGTTTCCAGCCCGTAAGTGGCGTGAACAGAATTGGGCATGACGAGGTTTGTGGTCGCCTTGTCGATACCCGACTACCGCCATTATATATGTTCGTACCGAGCGAAAGGAAGACGCCAGAGCGGCAATGACTGTTCGCTGGGCGGCGACGGATTGGAAAAATATGATCGACGATGTCTACAATGCGAAAATTCTGGGTTTTGCCGGAAACATCGCACGGATCGGCCGGCTCGACCGGCCCGACGCAACCGCACGAGCACATTCCAAGCTGTGCGGCTCGACGGTGACCGTCGATCTGAAGATGGATGACGGCGTCGTCAGCGATTTCGCGCATGACGTGAAGGCCTGTGCGCTTGGCCAGGCGTCGTCTTCGATCATGGCGCAGCATGTCGTCGGCGCCAGCGCCGAAGAATTGCGCAGCGTGCGCGAGACGATGCTGAAGATGCTGAAGGAAAATGGCCCGCCGCCCGAAGGCCGCTTCGCCGACCTGAAATACCTGGAACCGGTGCGCGACTACAAGGCGCGCCACGCCTCGACCATGCTGACCTTTGACGCAGTGGTCGATGCCATAGGCCAGATCGAGAAGAAGCGGGCGGAAGAGGCGGCTTAAACCTTGGCGAGAAAACGCCGGCTTTCGGCGAATTCCGCCCGGACCCAGTCGGCAAAAGCCCTGGCCGGCTCTGAAAGGTCATTCAGCCTTCTGGCCACTAGCCAATAGGCGCCCGACGCGACGTCGATGTCGAAAGGCTTGATCAGCGCGCCGGACGCAAGTTCTTCGCCGATCTGCAAAAGATCGGCCAGCGCGACACCATGTCCAAGCAAGGCTGCCTGCTTCGAAAGCGAAGCATCCGCGAGCATCGGGCCGCGCGCAGGCACGGCATCAGCCGTCACGCCCGCCGCTTCGAACCAGCGCGCCCAAGCCTGACGGTTTTCTTAGTGCAGCAATGTATAGCGACCAAGGTCGATCGGCTTTTCCAGAGCTGGGCCGGATGCAAGAAGTGCCGGCGACAGAACCGGGGAATCGACGACCGCGGCAAGCTGTTCGGCTTCGCTGCGTGGCCATGAGGTGGCGTGCGCACTGAAGCGTAGGGCAAGTTCGGGCTGATCGCTGCGAAACTCTATCAACCTCGGGTTGACCTCAAGGGAAACGTCGATATCGGGTCGCAACTCGCGAAAGCGGTTGAGCCGCGGCACCAGCCATACGGATGCAAGCGATGGCTCGACGCTGACACGGACCACGGACTGCGTCGGGGCCGCCGTCAATTCCGAAAGCAGCCTGTCGATGCCCTCGAAACTTCTGACCAACTGGTCGAGCAGCCGCCGGCCGGTGTCGGTCAACTCGACGCGGCGATGATGGCGGAAGAATAACGGTTGGCGCAGGAAGGCTTCGAGCTCGCGGATCTGGCGGCTGATCGCTGCCTGCGAGACGTAAAGCTCCTCGGCCGCACGGCTGAAGCTCAGGTGACGACCGGCTGCTTCGAAGCTTCTGAGAGCCGTCAGGGGCAGGTGTCCACGCTTCACTCGCATAACTCAGAGTTATCTGACGTGGACGTTATACTCGTTTGAAGAGCAAGGCCAGCGGGGCTCTAATCAGTGCTCAAGGAGTGCTGCCATAATCCAGTTTCTCAACATTCTGGGCGACGTTGTGCGGATCGCGACGTTTCAATGGCACGACGAGAAACCGCGTAGGGATTGGTGCGAGGAGAGGCGGCCGACCAGCGTCGCCGTATGTCGGAAGCCGACGCCCGACCGCTACCCGGTTCGCCGTACCAGGCCATGACGGGATTGCCAGACGGCATTGCGTTCCTGGCCCGATGCGCACATCTATCGTAGGGAAAACGCGATGTGGAGACTGCGGTGGTTGGCCAACATCGGCATGCGCACGGCGCCAGGCCGATTCGACAAGGACGCAACTGGCCCGGCCCATGGCGCAAGACGCCAGGCCGCGTCGTCGGCACGGCGCTCGTCCGGTTCTACCAGTTGACGCTGTCCGGCTTCGTCGGCAATTCCTGCCGGCATCTGCCGACCTGTTCCGAATACGCGCACGAAGCGATCGCCCGCCACGGGCTGTGGGCCGGCGGCTGGATGGGGTTTTTCCGGGTGCTGCGCTGCGGACCGTTCGGAACGCACGGCATCGACCGCGTGCCTAAGGTGCTGGCGGATCGCTACCTCTGGTTCACGCCATGGCGGTACTGACTGATCGGGAAAAAACGTAGCGACCTGGACAGCTGACCGCAACTGTTCAGTGCACAACCGGACCGCTTTTACGATTTGGTAGGGTTAACCGCAGCTTGCGCAGACATCGCGCATTTGAGACAAAATCGAGACAAGACACCTCACTAAGCCGCTCCTGACACCCTTCAGGAGAGATTACCAAATGCGCCGGATAGATCGTCTTCCTTTCGTTTTCGCCGTGGTTCTCTATGTCCTGGCGTGGCTGTTGGGTTTTCCGATCCGTGCGCAGTCGGCGCCCCTCGGGGACGTCGAATGCACGCTGATCGTCGACGCCGCCAGCGGCGAGACGCTGTATCGCCAAGGGACCTGCGACCAGCGCTTCAGCCCCGCCTCGACATTCAAGGTTCCGCTGGCGCTGATCGGCTACGATGCTGGAATCCTGAGCGACGAGCACACGCCAAGCTGGGAGTACAAGGCAGAGTTCAATGCGCCGAAACGGGACCGCAAGACCGTCGACCCGACGATCTGGGAAAGGGATTCGGTCCTTTGGTTCTCACGCGAGGTTACACGCCGGCTCGGCAGCAAACAGTTTGCCAGCTATGTGTCCAGATTGGACTATGGCAACACCGACGTCTCCGGCAATTCCGGCAAGAATGACGGCCTCACCCATTCCTGGGTGAACTCTTCGCTTGAGATATCGCCGGTCGAACAGGTCGATTTTCTGCGTAAGCTGCTGGCGCGGAAACTGCCGGTCTCGGACAACGCCGATGCGATGACCAGCGCGATTGTCCCGACCTTCCGGGTAGGCGGCTGGACGGTGCAGGGCAAGACTGGAACGACCAAGCTCGGCGACAGCGCCGACAAGCGCTCGCTTGGCTGGTTTGTCGGCTGGGCGCAGACCGATGCCCGCAAGATCGTCTTTGCCCGCCTGGTAGTCGATACGAAACGTTCCGACACGCCAAAGGGGCTCAAGACGCGGGCGATGTTCCTGAAAGAGCTGCCGAATCTCCTCAGGTGACCTACATCCGGCTTTACGGCGCCGAGAACTGTCCATAAAAGACCGCTCGCCGCCGGACGCATCCGGCTCTTACTGATGCATGTCTTAGCCCCAAAAACCGCTAAGCAGTTTTGGGCGACATGCATTTCACCACCCGCGCTCGTTTGCGGGACTGGATAGGAGAATTTTATGCTGAATTCCGTTTCCCTGACATTTCCCGATGGCTCCATCCGCGACTACGACGCGGCGATGACCGGCGCCGGCCTGGCGGAATCGATCTCGAAGTCGCTGGCCAAGAAGGCCGTTGCCTATTCGATCGACGGCACAGTGCGCGACCTTTCCGACCCGATCGGCAAATCGGGCAAAGTCGAGATCATCACCCGCGAGGACCCGCGCGCGCTGGAGCTCATCCGCCACGATGCGGCGCATGTGCTGGCCGAAGCCGTGCAGGAACTTTGGCCGGGAACGCAGGTGACCATCGGACCGGTGATCGAGAACGGATTCTACTACGATTTTGCCCGCAACGAGCCGTTCACGCCCGACGATTTCCCGGTGATCGAGAAGAAGATGCGCGAGATCATTGCGCGCAACAAGCCGTTCACCAAAGAGGTCTGGTCGCGTGAGAAGGCGAAAAGGATCTTTGCCGACAAGGGCGAACGCTACAAGCTCGAGCTGATCGACGCCATCGCCGAGGATCAGGATCTCAAGATCTATGCACAGGGCGACTGGTTCGACCTTTGCCGCGGCCCGCATATGGCCTCGACCGGCCAGATCGGCAACGCCTTCAAGCTGATGAAGGTCGCCGGCGCCTATTGGCGCGGCGATAGCAACAATCCGATGCTGACGCGCATCTACGGCACGGCCTGGGCCGATCAGGCGCAGCTCGAAGCCTATCAGACGATGCTGGAGGAAGCCGAGAAGCGCGACCACAGGAAGCTCGGCCGTGAGATGGACCTGTTCCACTTCCAGGAGGAGGGCCCCGGGGTCGTGTTCTGGCATGCCAAGGGCTGGAGGATGTTCCAGAACCTGGTCAATTACATGCGTCGCCGCCTCGACGAGCAGGGCTATCAGGAAGTCAACGCACCACAGGTGCTCGACAAGAGCCTGTGGGAGACGTCAGGCCACTGGGGCTGGTACCGGGACAACATGTTCAAGGTGACGGTTGCTGGCGACGACACCGACGACGACCGGGTGTTTGCGCTGAAGCCGATGAACTGCCCCGGCCACGTCCAAATCTTCAAGCACGGGCTGAAGTCCTACCGCGATCTCCCGGTAAAACTTGCGGAATTCGGCAATGTGCATCGCTATGAGCCGTCCGGCGCGCTGCACGGGCTGATGCGCGTGCGCGGCTTTACCCAGGACGATGCCCACATCTTCTGCACCGAGGAACAACTCGCCGACGAGTGCATCAAGATCAACGACCTGATCCTGTCGACCTATGCCGATTTCGGCTTCGACGAAATCACCGTCAAGCTGGCGACCCGCCCTGAAAAACGGGTCGGCACCGACGCGATGTGGGATCATGCCGAGGGCGTGCTGCAGGATGTGCTCGACAAGATCGCGGCGCGGTCGGGCAACCGGATCAAGACGGGCGTCAATCCGGGTGAGGGCACGTTCTACGGGCCGAAGTTCGAATATGTGCTGAAGGACGCCATCGGCCGCGACTGGCAATGCGGCACCACGCAGGTTGATTTCAACCTGCCGGAACGGTTCGGCGCCTTCTACATCGGCTCGGATTCGGAAAAGAAGCAGCCGGTGATGGTGCATCGCGCAATCTGCGGCTCGATGGAGCGGTTTCTCGGCATCCTGATCGAGAATTATTCCGGCCATTTCCCGCTGTGGTTCGCGCCGCTGCAGGTGGTGGTGGCGACAATCACTTCCGATGCCGACGATTACGCGCAAAAGGTCGTCGCGCAGCTGAAGGCGGCCGGGCTGATCGCCGAAGCCGACCTGCGCAACGAGAAGATCAACTATAAGGTTCGCGAGCATTCGCTTGCCAAGGTCCCGGTCATCCTCGTTTGCGGCAAGCGGGAGGCCGAGGAACAAACGGTCAATGTCCGCCGTCTCGGGTCGCGCGATCAGGAATCGCTCGGCCTCGCAGCCGCCGTAAAGCTGCTTGCCGACGAGGCGGTGACACCCGACCGCAAGCGCCGCGCGGCCTGAACCAGCCGACCAGCAATGAATGGCGGTGGAGCGATCCACCGCCATTTTCATATGCCTGTCACGCCAATTGTATAGCGAGCCCCATGCTCAAGCTGAAGATGCGTGAAAGACCATTTCCAGAGCTCTCCTATGCCAGTCCGCATCAGCCGGCGCTGACGCGCTGGTTCATCCAATCGGTCGAAGGCCTGTCTGGACGCGATCGTTTCGCGGCACTCTATGATTTCTGGCGCCGGCACGTGGTGCCGAGCGGCGAGCGCGTGTTCAGCCGCATGCTGGAGCTGATCGATGTCCGGGTGCGGACCGCCGGTCAATGGCCGCCGGCAAACCTGCCCGACACGCCGCTGGTGATCGTTGTCAACCATCCGTTCGGCATCGGCGATGGTATTGCCGTGCTGTCGCTGGCGGAGCAACTCGGCCGGCCGTTCCGCGTCATGATCCACAAGGATCTGCTCAAGATCCGCGAGATGGAGCCCTATTCGCTGCCGATCGACTTTTCCGAGACCAAGGACGCGCTGAAGAACAACATGGCGGTCCGCCATGAAGCGGTGCGGCTGCTCAAGCAGGGCGTCAGCATCGTTGTCTTCCCGGCCGGCGGCGTGGCTACCGCGCCGAAGGGATTTGGCTGGGCGCGCGATTTGCCGTGGAAGATGTTTCCGGCCCGTCTCGTCCAGGATGCCAAGGCATCGGTCATCCCGATGCATTTTTCCGGCCAGAACGGTCGGCTGTTCCATCTGGTCAGCGGGCCGATGAACATGGCCGAGCGCGACGGGCGTGTCGCGAAATTCGTCGGCAAGGCCTCGCTGACGCTGCGCACATCGCTGCTCATCCGTGAATTTGCGCGCCTATCCGGCAAATCGATCGACGTGCGCGTGGGCGATGCGCTGGGGTGGGACGAACTGGAGCCGCTGCGCGACCGCAAGGCCTTGCTCGACCGCCTTCAGCGCGGGGTCTTCGACCTGGCGCCGGCCGAGGCGCGTGGCCGCGTGTCGTTGCTGGCGCGACGCATGGGCAAAGCAGCCTAGAGCGGTTCCCCCTTTGACGGAATCAAAGGGGATTCCAGATTTATCTGTTTTGTGATTCAAGATGCTGGCTGGAGTGGAGG
>NZ_JAMYNE010000024.1:0-87152 GCF_040318915.1 Mesorhizobium sp. M0991 | reverse complement strand
ACAGGCCTTCCGGGTCGGCGCCCGACAGCGTGAACTCGTCGGTGTGGCAGATGCCGGTTGCCTTGATCTCGACCAGCACCTCGCCCTCGCGAGGGCCCTCGAGGTCGACCTCCATGATCTCCAGCGGCTTTCCGGCGGCGACGGCGACAGCGGCGCGCGTTTTCATCAGGCAATCCTCCCAAGGCAACCCATAGAGTTTCACATTCCGGTATTGCTGCGGATGATCTCGGAGTCGAAGACCGCAACACGCTCATTCACCGCCGTATCTCCGCGAAAAGACATAGGACTAAAGCAGACACGTAAGTCCACTTGCAGGGCTTTGATAAATCTTGTGGGGTCCGCTAAGCTCATTGTGGGCACCTTGAATTCGCGCTGGTCCGGGAACAATCGGACTTTAGTGCAAGAATGGGCAGTTTTATCGATGACGAGCGCGGTGCCAGGCACTCTCGCGGCCTTTTTGTGCTTTTTTTTCCAGACCGCCAACGTTGCGGACGTGATGGCCCAGGAAGTGACGGGCAAGCAACCGGTCGCAACCGGCAGGCCGGAAAGAAAGATAACCGAAATCAGAATAGGTTATTTGCGGGCCTACGCGCCGCAACTGGCGCTTTCCCTGCTGGACCTGCCGCCACGCGACGAAGGTGTCGCCGGCGCCAATGTGGCGATCGGCGACAACAATACGACAGGAAAGTTCCTCAGCCAGAAATTCAGCCTCGACATAACCGAGGTCAAGCCGGAGGCCGACGCGGTTCAGGCGTTCAACGATCTGATTGCCAAAGGTGACCGCTATGTTGTCGCGGACCTCTCGGCCAGGCAATTGCTGTCGATCGCCGACATCGCCCGCGACAAGGGCGTTCTGGTCTTCAATGTCGGTGCCACTGACGACAGCCTGCGCGAGGAAGACTGCCGGATAAACATTTTCCATGTGGCGCCGACGCGAAGCATGCTGGCCGACGCGCTGGCGCAGTATCTCGTGGTAAAGAAATGGCTGAATTGGGTGCTGCTCTACGGTTCGCATGAGCGGGATCATCTCTATGCGGCCGCGTTGCGCCGCGCGGCGGCTCGCTTCGGCGGTCAGATCGTCGCCGAGAAGGAATTCAAAGACACTGGCACGGCGCGCCGCACCGACACCGGCGCTACGCAGATACAGCAGCAGATTTCCGTGTTCACGCAGGATCTGCCGGAGCATGACGTGGTGCTTGTCGCCGATGAGAGCGAGGTGTTCGGAACCTACGTGCCCTACCGCACCTGGACACCGCGGCTGGTCGCTGGCACGGCCGGTCTTGTCGCATCCTCCTGGCATCCCGCGAGCGAGCAATGGGGTGGCATTCAAATGCAGAGCCGTTTCCTGAGGACGACCGGCCGGCGAATGCTGTCCAAGGATATGTCGGCCTGGACGGCGGTGCGGGCGGTGGGCGAAGCCAGCACGCGGACCAATGGCGACGATCCGAAGAAGATCAGCGACTACATCCGCTCGGACGATTTCTCGGTCGCTGCCTTCAAGGGACAGAAGCTGACCTTCCGCAAGTGGAACCATCAGCTTCGCCAGCCAATCCTGCTCGGCGACACCGAATCGGTGGTCTCGACATCGCCACAGGAGGGTTATCTCCACCAAATCTCCGAGCTCGATACGCTCGGCATCGATCAGCCGGAAACGAAATGCGTCCTTAAGTAGAACCAATCGGGAGGAATTTTCGTGCAGAGACGAGCTTGCGCACTCGCCATTCTCGCGACCGGCTTCATGGCCAATCCGGCGTGGGCTTACACCGTTTATGTCTCCAACGAGAAAGACAATACGGTAACGGTCGTCGATACGGCGACGATGCAAGTGGTGAAGACCGTCGAAGTCGGCCAGAGGCCGCGCGGTATCACCATCTCGCACGACGGCAAGTTCATCTATTTGTGCGCCAGCGATGACGATACGATCGAAATCATCGATACCGCGACGCTGCAGATCGTGGGCACGCTGCCATCGGGCCCAGATCCCGAACTGTTCGTGCTTTCGCCCGACGGTAAGACGCTCTACGTCGCCAACGAGGATGACAATCTCGTCACCGCGATCAACATCGAGAGCAAGCAAGTCATGACCGAGATTCCCGTTGGGGTGGAGCCTGAAGGCATGGCCGTCAGTCCCGATGGCAAAACCATGGTCAACACCTCCGAAACCACCAGCATGGCGCATTTCATCGATACCGACAGCCATGAGGTGACCGACAATGTCCTGGTCGACACGCGTCCGCGCTTTGCGCAATTCAAGCCCGACGGATCACAGATCTGGGTCAGTGCCGAAATCGGCGGCACCGTCAGCGTCATCGACAGTTTCAAACGCGAGGTGGTGAAGAAGATCCAGTTCGCGATTGCGGGACTGCGGCCCGAAACCATCCAGCCGGTCGGCATCGCGATCAGCGCCGATGGCAAGAAAGCCTATGTCGCGCTCGGCCCAGCGAACCACGTTGCCGTCATCAACACCGAAACCTACGAGGTGGAAAAATACATCCTGGTCGGCCAGCGAGTCTGGCATCTCGACTTCACCCCCGATCAGAAGACGCTGATCACCACCAACGGCAATTCCAACGACATCACCTTCATCGATACGGCGACGGACGAGCCGGTTCAATCGGTCACGGTGGGCCAGCAGCCTTGGGGCGTGGCGATATCGCCCCACTAGACCGCAGCGATTATCAGGGAGGCCGACATGATGAATATTTGCCGCGGGGCTGTTGCAAGTGCACTAGATAACCAGCGCGCCCCGAAGGAGCCAGCGGCATGCGGCATGTGAGGACAAGCGGACCTGGAGAGGAGGTGGCGGCGCTCGATGTTGCCGGTATCAGCCATTCCTATGGTCCGAAGCGGGCGCTCCACGACGTCTCATTCTCGATCGCGCCGGGAACTTTCACCGTTCTGCTCGGCCTCAACGGCGCCGGCAAGACAACTTTGTTCTCACTGATCAGCCATCTTTACGGCACTCGCCGCGGATCGATCCGCATCTTCGGCCATGATGTCAGCCGCGCTTCGGGCGAAGCGCTCAGACGTGTCGGCATCGTGTTCCAGGCACGCACGCTCGACCTCGACCTCAGCGTCCACCAGAACCTCTCCTACCACGCCTCGCTGCATGGCATTGGCGGACACCAAGCCCGGCAGCGCATTGCCGCGCTGCTCGACATAGTCAACATGCAGGGCCGTCAGCATGACAAGGCACGCAGTCTTTCCGGCGGCCAAATGCGGCGCATCGAGATCGCGCGGGCGCTGCTCCACCGCCCTTCCCTGCTGTTGCTCGACGAGGCGACGGTCGGTCTCGACATCCAGTCGCGTGCGGGCATTTTGGCCACCATCCGCAAGCTCGTCGAAACCGAGGGCATCGGCGTGCTGTGGGCGACGCATCTGATCGATGAGGTTGAAGACGGCGACCATGTCGTCGTGCTGCGGCGGGGCGACCTGGTTGCCAAGGGTAAGGTGGCCGATGTCGTTGGGACGAGCGGTGCCAGTTCGATCCGCGACGCCTTTTCCAGGCTCAACCGCATCGAAACAAGCGGCATCGCGGAGATGTCGCCATGAGCGCTCCCGCAATGCCCGCAAAAGTCGCCGCCCTCACGCCGGTGAAGTTCGAACAATTTGGGATCCGCCACTACCTCATTTGCCTCAAAGGGATCGTCGTGCGGGAGTGCCTGCGCTTCCTGCACCAACGCGAGCGTTTCATATCCTCGCTGGTTCGGCCGCTCGTCTGGCTGTTCATTTTTGCAGCCGGATTCCGGCAGGTGCTCGGTGTATCGATCATCCCGCCCTACAAGACCTACGTGCTCTACGAGGTCTACATCACGCCGGGCCTGTGCGGCATGATTCTGCTGTTTTCGGGCATGCAGTCTTCGCTGTCGATGGTCTATGACCGCGAAATGGGCAACATGCGCACCCTGCTGGTCAGCCCCTTCCCGCGTTGGTTTTTACTGATCTCGAAGATGCTCGCCGGTGTCGCCGTGTCGATCGCGCAGGTTTACGCGTTCCTGATCGTTGCCTGGTTCTGGGGCGTCAAGGCGCCGCCGCTTGGCTATCTCACCGTACTGCCGGCGCTGTTCCTGTCAGGCATGATGCTGTGCGCGCTCGGCATGTTTTTGTCTTCGATGATCAAGCAGCTCGAAAACTTCGCTGGCATCATGAACTTCGTCATCTTTCCTGGCTATTTCGCTTCTCCGGCACTCTATCCCTTGTGGCGTATCCAGGAGGCTAGCCCCCTGCTCTACAAAATCTGCCTCGCCAATCCGTTTACTTACGCCGTCGAACTGATCCGCTTCGCCTTCTACGGCCAGGTTGACTGGCTGTCGCTGGGCGTCGTTGCCGGCTGCACGCTGCTGTTCCTTGCCGCCGCCATCATCGCCTACGACCCTTCGCGCGGCCTCATGACCCGCAAACAGGACACGGGAGGCAATGCCTGATGGCACGAATGATCCATGTTCGCGGCCTGGCTCTGGTCGCGATGCTCGCGCCGGGCGTCAACGCCATGGCGGCCAACCCCGATCCAGACTGGCCCTGCATACAGCGCAAGGTGCCGCAACTCTCGCTCGGCCAGATCTGGAGCGGACCGGACCTTCCTTCAGCGGCGAAGGACTGGTCGAAGGACCCCACCATCTCCGCCCTGGTCGAGGAGCTGGCAGCTCGCCGGATACCGATTGCGGAAGCTCAAAAGAAGATCAAGGATTTCGCCGCCTCCTTGCCGGCCGAGCAACTTGCACCCAAAATGGCGATGCTGGTGCAAGGCATGTTCGATCACATGGACGCCGAGCGCTCGCAGGTGATCTCCGGCATTTCCCGTTACGCCGACAAGCAGCTCGAAATGGCCGCCGCGTTGCGCAAGGAAGCCTCCGATGTCGATGCGTTGCGGGCAAAGCCGGATCCAGATCCCGAAGAGATCGATCGGCGAACCGAACAGCTGAAATTTGCAACGCGAATTTTCAATGAACGCGTCCAATCACTGACTTACGTCTGTGAAGTGCCGACGATAATCGAGCAGCGGCTCTATCAATTGTCCAAGGTCGTCTCGGAAACGCTCGCCGCGAAGAAATAGAACTCATTCGATCTTCGCGGCGGATATCACGATCCGCGGCCGGGCAGCACGCGCCAGCGCTGAACGAAATAACCGGGATGCGTCCCGATCCACTGGGCTACCAGCGATTGCGCCTGCATGAAGGCGGTCCCGGGATTCATCGCCAGGCCGTCCACCATCTGTTCGCGTTGTTCACAGGTCTGCGGCACATCCGTCAGGCAGACCATCATAACGAGCGTGTAGAGCATTACCCCTTGTCCCCATCGAATCCCGAACCCCATGCCCGGGAGCTTCCGTGATACCGACCAGTCTGCAGGGGTCGCACATACGGATCACTTACGGGTGTGAAAGGAACGTGGCCCCCGCTCTTTCGCGCCGCAATATAACATGGCGCTAATCTAACGCCAATGACCGCAGGGCTAAGTCGCGGACGCTGGCGCATCGAACATGCGCGTCCGGCTGTGCCAATGCCAAAAAATGTGAACTCCTGGAACGCGCTCTCCCACGGGTTCGACCGAAACAGGAATATCATTGTTGTCGACCTCAGACCGGCAGCCCGTTCTGCTTTCGCAGGCTTTTGTCGAATGCAGATGCGGGGACGAAACGACGCAGGAAACTGACCTGACGCGCCATTTTTCCAGCCGCATAGCGCCTCTTCGGAGCGGGATCGGTCGCAGCCGCCAAAACGGTCCTGGCTACCACTTCCGGCGCATCGCCTTTTTCCATCGCTTTCCGCACAGCTGCATTCATGCCAGCGCGCGCGGAGTCATAGATATCAAGCAACTGATCCGGCCTGGCGAGATTTTCTTCAAATGAGGTGCGGGTATAGGCGGGCTCCACCAACACGACGCGAATTCCGAAAGTACGCAGTTCGTGGTCGAGCGATTCGGAATAGCCCTCAACGGCATGCTTGGTCGACGAATAAAGCGCGAAATAGGGAGCTGGAATGAACCCCTGCACCGAGCTCAAATTGACGATTCTGCCCTTGCCTTGACGGCGCATTGTCGGCAACACCGCTTTGGTTACTCGCATAACGCCAAAGACGTTCACGTCAAATAGCGATTTGGCCTGGGCCATCGAGGACTCCTCCGCGCCGCCAAGCAGGCCAACGCCGGCATTGTTGACGAGCAGGTCGATGCGCCCGGTCTCGGCCAGCACGTCCTGGACAAGTTTCGCCACGGACGTGTCATCGGTCACGTCGCAGGCCAGCATGGTAACGCCGCCGGATCGGTCGGCGACCGCGCGACGGCTGGTTCCAAACACGCGAAAGCCCGCGTTCTGCAGGGCTTTGGCCGTTGTGTGCCCGATGCCGCTGGATGCCCCGGTCACCAGGGCGACGCCTAGATTGGTCTTGTTCATGGAGGTCACTTTCTTCGTATTGGATTGGCGTGGGAGAAGCACGAAAGGTCGGAGCGAAAGGCGTCAATCATGAGCGCCTCCGGTGCTCGCGCCGGCCAGATCATCCGTCCAGCGCCGGAACAGCGCGCTGGCATTAACGCCTCCGAAGCCGAAGCCATTGGAGATTGCATAGCCCATCGCCATCGGCCGGGCCCGGTTTGCGACGAAGTCGATCCCGTCGCCGGCCGGATCGGGAGCGCCCAGATTGAGGGTCGGCGGTGCCATCTGATCCCTGAGCGCCAGGATTGCGAAGATTGCTCCGAGCCCGCCGGCGGCTCCGAGCAGGTGTCCGGTCGCCGATTTCGTTGCACTGACAGCTATCGCGAAATCGCGCCCGAACACGCTCTTGATCGCTTCGATCTCACCCAGGTCGCCTACCGGCGTGGAGGTCGCATGGGCATTGAGATGACGAACCTCGCGGGGCGAAATCCCTGCTTGGGCGATTGCGATCTCCATGGCCCGGCGCGCACCGTCGCCGTCCTCGGGACCGGAGGTGACGTGATGAGCATCCGCCGTCGTGCCGTAGCCGACAAGCTCGGCCAGCGGTCTTGCGCCGCGCGCCAGCGCGTGGCTCAATTCCTCGATGACCAGCATGCCGGCTCCTTGGCCCATGACGAAGCCGTCCCGCGACTTGTCGAACGGTCGGGAGGCCTCATCAGGACGGTGATTAAAGGAGGTCGAAAGAGAGCGTGCCGCGGCAAACCCACCAAGGCTGACAAGATTCATGCATGCTTCCGTCCCGCCGCACACGGCAATATCGGCTTCATTGGCGCGGATTAGGCGAGCCGCATCGCCGATCGCCTGAATGCCGGCCGCGCACGCCGTCACCGGTGCACCGAGCGGACCTTTGAAGCCATAGCGGATCGAGATGTGGCCTGCCGCGAGGTTCACCAGGAAGGACGGCACCGTAAAAGGTGATAGACGGCGTACGCCGCGCCGGTCGACCGTGCGCACCGCCTCGGTTATGGCCGGGAACCCGCCGACGCCCGAGGCGATGATCGTGGCCGTGCGCAAGCGATCCGCTTCCGAGACGGGGGCCCATCTTGCTTGGGCGAGCGCCTCTTCTGCCGCCGCCAGCGCAAAGAGAATGAACCGGTCTACCTTGCGCTGATCCTTCGGCGGAAGGACGGCTTCCGGATCGAAACCAGCGTCCGGATCTTCTTCTGTGGAGGGCACCACCCCGCCGACCTTCGCCGGCAGGTCGCCCACCACATGATCCGCAAGCCTCCGGATGCCCGAGCGGCCGGCCAGGAGACGCAACCAGGACGTTTCAACATCGGCAGCAAGGGGCGTGACCGCTCCCATGCCCGTAACAATAATCCGTCGCATCTATTTTCCTGTCAGGTTGGGCGCGCCGCCGGCGCCGCCACGCCGTTCAAGCGCCGGCTGATTCACGAACCTGATTGGCCGCCGCATCCAGAAAGGCCTGCGCGAGGTCAGGATCGTTGATGACGCGCGATAACATCAGCGCACCGACCATCGTCGAGAGAATGGCCATGGCCTTGCCATCGAACTCCCCGCCATTGGCCTCGGCAACGAAACGGCCGAGGATCTCGAGATGCTCCTTGATCCCGGCTTCGAACGGCGCTTTCACGTCCATGCCCTGTCTGGCGGCATCCGAGCCGAGCGCCACGATCGGGCAGCCGTCCATCTTTTCTCCGCGATGGTCCATACTGAGGTAGAACGCGATCACCGCGCCAAGCGGATCATTAGGGTTTGCCGCAGTCGCGGCCGACCATCGATGCGTGGCGCTCTCCATCGCCCGCCTGGACGCCTGCGCCGCCAGGTCGTCCTTGGATGCGAACTGCTTGTAAAACGCGCCTTGGGTCAGTCCGGCACCCTTCATCAAATCCTTAAGGCCAATACCGTCAAAGCCGCGCTCCCGAAAAAGGCGGCTTGCCACGTTGATTACGGTTTCGCGGTTTTCCGCGGCCCGAGTGCGACTTACGCGCATTGTTGACCTCTTTTTTTAGATTGCGTTCGTAATCTATAGCCTATATAGAGTTCGAACGCAATCTAAAAAGGAGATACGAAAATGATCCGCAAAACCCTGAGCGCATCGCTCCTGGCCGCGCTGTTTCTTGCGACCCCGGCTTTTGCCGAGGAAGCCACCATCGGACGCCCGATCGAGGGCGGCAGCCTGCACGAGGGACACCTTGACATGGTGGTCTACTACGTCCCGGTCGACGGCGGCCTCCTAGAGGTCACCGCCACCTTCGCGCCGAAGACCGGGGGCGATCCGCTGCGCGTCGTCATGGGTCTCGCCAACGATGACTCCGTGGCCTTTTCCATGCCGGGCCACCAGGGCTCGCTTTACGCGTTCTCAAGGTCCGGCGAGCAGGTGACGGTCTCGACCGAGACTGACATGGATCTGCGAGCCGACGCGACAATGCGCTGACCCGACGTGCAGACCGCGACCTGCGTGCTGCGGACCGTGGGCTCTCGCGTCCGCGCGGCCGACGTAGAGGTCGAACGCAATCTACTCGATATGAGGAGATGGGCATGAAAACGAGACCCGCCATTGTGCTGGCGGGCGTCCTGTTCGGATGGTCCTCCCGAGAGCGCTAGGAGCAGGCAAAAGCCGCATTAGAGACGGCCACAGCAGCAGCCACCGGACAGAAACCAATAAGGTTCCACCGGATCAACGCCAGCGTTCCCCAAGGGCGGCGAGCATCATCAGAATCAGCCGACGGAGCGCCACGGTGCCTTCGATCGCGCCATCGAATAAGCTTGAGGAGAGGTCAAATGCTATACAGTTATTTTGTCGAGAAATCGATCCGAGACAGCTTCGACCACGTCAACAACCATCGCTGGGATGAGGCGGTGAAGGCACTCGCGCCGCATGTCCATCACCGCGTTTCCGGCGCCCACGCGCTTGGTGGTGAGCGCCACGACAAAGAAGCCATGCGCCGCTGGTTTGAGCGCCTCGGCCGCGTCCTGCCCAATCTCCATCTCACGGTCAACCACATCTGGGTGAAGGGCTGGCCGTGGCATACCACCGTGTTTGCCCAGTGGGACGGCACCGCAACGCTGCTCAATGGCGACGCGTCGTACGTCAACCGTGGTCTCCACGTGTTCACCCTGCGGTGGGGCAGAGTCTATGCACTTGAGGAATTTTACGATTCACAAGCAGCGGCCCGCGGTCTTGCCAACCAAGCGGCAGCTGGCCTCGAAGAAGCTGTCGCCGAACCAATTGTAGGCTAGCAGAAGCTCAGTCAAAGCCCACCCGTTCCGTGAACGCGGTGCGCACCCCGTGGCCCTCACCGCTTGGATGGCAGTCGCCTCGGCTCCGCAAATGCGTGCCACCAGCGATGCCTCCCGATCCTCGGCTCATGAACATCGGTCTACAGGTCACAGCCGATCAGTAGCTGACGCACGCCATCGTTTGTGAAAAGCGTTTGCCTGGACCGCGCGCCCTAACTCGCGCGGCCTCTAGTGTTCGGTTCCTCGTGCGGATAGAGCTTGCCGAACAGCGGCAGGTACATCGCGCCCTTGCGCATCAGAAAATCGTGGAAGGTCGCCATCGCCGGCGAGATCGCGTGATCGCTGCGCATCACCGAAAACCATTGCCGGCGGATCGGCATGCCGACAACGTCGAGGATGACCAGCCGGCCAGCCTCGATTTCCGCGGCGATGGTGTGGGCAGAGATGAAGGCGATGCCGAGCCCGGCCATCACCGCCTGTTTGATCGTCTCGTTCGAGCCCATCTCGACGCCGAGATCGTCGATGCGGCCAGGCACGTCGCTCAGGAATATTTCCAGCGAGATGCGCGTGCCGGAGCCGGACTCGCGAATGAGGAAATGTTCCTGGGCGATCCGCTCCTTGGATATCTCGCGCACCGAGGCCAGCGGGTGGTCCGGCGGCGCGATGATGACCAGCGGATGATCGCCGAAGACCGAGGCACGCACCGGGACTTCCTTCGCCGGGCGTCCCATCAGCGCGATGTCGATGTCGTGATTCTTCAGATTGTCGATCGTCTCGGCGCGATTACCAATGGCAAGCCGCATGTCAATGTCGGGATGTTCCTTCATGAAGGCAGCCATCAGCCGCGGTGCGAAATATTTGGCCGTGGAAACGACACCGAGTCGCAAGCTGCCGGCGCGCACGCCCTTGATCGCATCCATCTTGTCTTCGAGCAGACGAAGCCGCTCCTCGATGGCCTGTGCGGTCTCGACGAAGGCAAGACCTGCGGCAGTGGGACGCATACCGTCCGCCGTCCGGTCAAACAAGGCCAGCTGGAACTCTTCCTCAACCTGCCGCAACTGGATCGTCACCGCTGGAGGAGACAGGCCTAACACCCTGGCCGCACTGACGATTTTCCCGTGGCGGACGATTGCCTGAACGGTCTTGAACTGCTTGAGCGTGAGGTTTCTCATGCAGCATACTAAATTTTTTTTAGTGCCAAAGTAAAGTTATTGAATTTTACTTATCCAGCATCGTTTGTTTTCATTCCCCAATCCGGCCGACCCGAGGAGAGGCGGCTGGATCGGGAGGTTACGATGCCAGCGGCAACGCTCGACGCTTTTCTGAACTCCTATCTCGGCGAGCCGAACGAACTGCGCGCCGCGGTCGTCATGACCGTCCGTCGGCTGACGCAGGCGGCCACCACGATCCGCAACACCATCAATCAAGGGGTACTCGGTACCGCGTTTGCCGGAACCCGTGGCGCCAATGCTGACGGCGATGTTCAGAAGGATCTCGATGTCTTCGCCGACGACATCTTTCTCGATGCCATGCGCCACGCTCCGGTCGCGCTCTACGCTTCCGAGGAACTGGAGCAGCCGGTGCTCCTCGACCCGCAAGCGCCTCTTGCCATCGCCATCGACCCGCTCGACGGCTCTTCCAACATCGACACCAACGTGTCGATTGGAACGATCTTCTCGCTTCTCCCCGCAATTGGCGCGCCGGATGCGAATCCGGCCGTCTCGTTCTTGCAGGCAGGGGTGAACCAGCTGGGCGCCGGTTTCTTCATCTACGGGCCTCAGCTGGCGCTCGTTCTGTCTCTCGGCAGCGGCACGCACGTCTTCGTTCTCTCGGCCAGGCTCGGCACCTTCGTCCAGGCCTACGAGAGCCGGGTCATCCCCCAGCGTACCCAGGAGTTCGCCATCAACGCGGCCAACTACCGGCACTGGGATGAGGCGGTACGGCTCTACATCGACGACTGCCTCGAAGGCACCGAAGGCCCCCGCGAGAAGGACTTCAACATGCGCTGGATCGCCTCCCTGGTCGCGGACTGCTACCGCATATTGATGCGCGGCGGCGTATTCCTGTATCCGGGCGACAAGCGCAAGGGCTACAGGCAGGGGCGGCTTCGCCTCGTTTATGAGGCAAACCCGATCGCCTATCTCGTCGAACAGGCGGCCGGTGCCGCCACCGATACGATCACCCGCATCCTCGAAATCGAACCCGAGAGCCTGCACCAGCGCGTGCCCATGGTTTTCGGATCGGCGCGGGAAGTCGCGCGTATCACCCGCTACCACACCGAGCCGAGCGCCATCGGCGAGCGCGCGCCGCTGTTCAGCCGCCGCGGCCTTTTCAGGGCCTGAAGACCATGTCGGCAAAGCACCCCATCATTACCATCACCGGGTCGTCGGGCGCAGGCACTACCTCTGTCAAGCGCATCTTCGAGCTGATCTTCCGGCGCGAGAACATCGGGGCCGCCTTCATCGAAGGCGATGCCTTTCATCGCTACGACCGCGCCACGATGAAGGCGAAGGTGGCCGAGGAGGAAAAGGCAGGCAATCCGAACTTCACCCACTTCCACGCCGAGGCCAATGAACTGGCAATCCTCGAAGAGGTATTCGAGGAATATGGCCGCCGGGGAACCGGAAAGACCCGCACCTACATCCATGACGAGGATGAGGAGAAGCAGTACGGCACGCCGCCGGGACATTTCACCGAATGGCGCGAATTTCCGCCGAGCGACCTGCTCTTCTACGAGGGCCTGCATGGCTGCGTCGTCACCGACAAGATCAACCTGGCCAGGCACGCGGACCTCAAGATCGGCGTGGTGCCGGTCATAAATCTCGAATGGATCCAGAAGATCCATCGCGACCGCGCAACGCGCGGCTATTCCACCGAGGCAGTGATGGACGTGATCCTGCGTCGCATGCCGGACTATGTCCGCTACATCGTCCCGCAGTTTTCGCAGACCGCCATCAACTTCCAGCGCGTGCCGATCGTCGACACGTCCAATCCATTCATCGCGCGCTGGATTCCGACGCCCGACGAATCGATGCTGGTCATCCGCTTCGCCAACCCCCGCGGCATCGATTTCCCCTACCTGCTTTCGATGATCCACGACTCGTTCATGTCGCGGCCGAATTCCATAGTGGTGCCCGGCAACAAGCTCGACCTTGCCATGCAGCTGATCCTGACGCCGCTCATCCTGCAATTGATCGAACGCAAGAACCGTGTGTCGTGAGGAGGACGCCATGAACAGCCAAGCAGCAGCACTGAAGCCCGTCGCCGCCGTCTCGGAACGCGATATGGCCAACGCCATTCGCGCACTGGCGATGGACAGCGTCCAAAAGGCCAATTCCGGTCATCCGGGCATGCCGATGGGCATGGCCGATGTCGCAACGGTGCTGTTCAGCCGCTTTATCAATATCGATCCGTCGGCCCCCAACTGGCCCGATCGCGACCGCTTCGTGCTGTCGGCCGGGCACGGCTCGATGCTGCAGTATGCGCTGCATTACCTGCTAGGCTTTGAAGACATGCCGATCGAGGAGTTGCAGCGGTTTCGCCAGCTGGGCAGCCGCACCGCCGGACATCCGGAATATGGCCATGCGCTTGGCATCGAGACGACGACCGGCCCGCTTGGACAAGGCATTTCGACCGCTGTCGGCATGGCGCTGGCGGAGCGCATGCTTGCTGCCCGCCACGGCGCAGATCTCGTTGACCATTTCACCTACGCGATCGCCGGCGACGGCTGCCTGCAGGAAGGCATCAGCCACGAGGCGATCGATCTTGCCGGTCACCTGAAGCTCTCCCGGCTGATCGTCTTTTGGGACGACAATGCGATCTCGATCGACGGACCGACTTCGCTGTCGACATCGGTGGACCAGCCGGCACGTTTCAAAGCCGCTGGATGGCAGGTCCAGTCGGTGAACGGCCACGACACCGAAACCGTTGCGGCGGCAATCGAAGCGGCGCAGCAATCGGACCAGCCGTCCCTGATCGCCTGCCGCACGGTGATCGGCAAGGGAGCGCCCAATCTGGGCGGTTCGGAAAAGACGCATGGCGCGCCGCTGGGCGATGCGGAGATCGCCGCGACGCGCGAAAACATCGGCTGGGCCTACGCGCCGTTCGAGGTGCCGGACGATATCCTTTTCGCTTGGCGCGACATTGCCGAGCGCGGGCAAGCGGCACGCCGCGCCTGGGAGCAGCGGCTTGCCGCCTCGCCACGGCGGCAGGCTTTCGAGAGCGCGGTCGCCGGCGCCCTGCCCGACGCGGTGTTCGAAGCGCTCGGCGCTTTCCGCAAGGAGCATGTCGGGAAGGCGACCAAGGTTGCAACGCGAAAAGCCTCGGAAATGGCACTCGCTGCGATCAATGGCGCAACCGAACTGACCGTCGGCGGCTCCGCCGATCTGACGCATTCGAACCTGACGATCACCAAGGGTATGAACCGCATCGCGCCGGGCGACTACGCAGGCCGCTACATCCACTATGGAATCCGAGAGCACGGCATGGCCGCAGCCATGAACGGGATCGCACTGCATGGCGGCTTCGTGCCTTATGGCGGCACGTTCCTGTGCTTCGCCGACTATGCGCGCGGCGCGATGCGGCTCTCGGCGCTCATGGGCCAGCGCGTGATTTATGTGATGACGCATGATTCCATTGGTCTCGGCGAGGACGGCCCGACCCACCAGCCGGTCGAGCACCTGGCGATGCTGCGGGCCACGCCGAACCTCAACGTCTTCCGTCCGGCCGACATCATCGAAACGGCGGAGTGCTGGGAACTGGCCCTGAAGAGCGAGAACCGGCCGAGCGTGCTGGTGCTCTCGCGCCAGAACCTGCCGATGCTGCGCCAGACAGACAGCGACGAGAACCGGTCGAGCCGGGGCGCCTACATCCTGCGCGAGCCAGCCGGGCACCGCGCGGTGACGCTGATCGCCACCGGCTCGGAGGTCGAAATCGCGGTTGCCGCCGCCGAACGGCTGGAGACCGAGCACGGCATCGCCGCCGCGGTTGTCTCGATGCCGTGCTGGGAGCTTTTCGAGGAACAGGACGCCGGCACCCGCAAAGCCGTCCTCGGCTCAGCGCCGCGCATTGCCATCGAAGCCGCAGCACGGCTCGGCTGGGACCGCTGGATCGGCGACACCGGCACTTTCATCGGCATGGCCGGTTTCGGCGCCAGCGCCCCTGCCCCGGATCTCTATCGGCATTTCGACATCACGCCCGAAGCCGTCGCGGCAGCGGCGCTGAAGCTCATCATCTAGGAGGACGACCATGGCCCGCATCACCCTTCGCCAGCTTCTCGACCATGCCGCCGAGCACGGCTACGGGGTGCCGGCATTCAACATCAACAACATGGAGCAGGGCCTCGCCATCATGGAGGCCGCCAGGGCCTGCGATGCGCCGGTCATCATCCAGGCCTCGCGCGGCGCCCGTTCCTATGCCAACGACATCATGCTGGCCAAGATGATGGAGGCTTTGACCGAAATCCATCCGGCCATTCCGTTATGCATCCATCAGGATCACGGCAACAACGAAGCCACCTGCCTGTCGGCGATCCGCCACGGCTTCACCTCGGTGATGATGGACGGGTCGCTGATGGCGGATGCCAAGACGCCGGCGAGCTACGATTACAACGTCGCCATCACCGAACGTGTCGCACGCATGGCGCACTGGGTAGGCGCTTCGGTCGAAGGCGAGCTCGGCGTGCTCGGCTCGCTCGAAACCGGCCAGGGCGAGGCCGAGGACGGGCACGGCGCCGAAGGTGCGCTTTCCCACGACCAGCTTTTGACCGATCCCGATCAGGCGGTCGACTTCGTGACCGCCACCCGGGTCGACGCGCTGGCGATCGCCTGCGGTACCTCACACGGCGCCTACAAATTCAGCCGCAAGCCCGACGGCGGCATCCTGGCCATGCAGGTGATCGAGGCGATCCACGAAAAACTGCCCAACACGCATCTGGTCATGCACGGCTCTTCCTCCGTGCCGCAGGAACTGCAGGACATCATCAACAACTATGGCGGCGAGATGCCCCAGACCTTTGGCGTCCCGGTCGAGGAGATCGAGCGCGGCATCCGATACGGCGTGCGCAAGGTCAACATCGACACCGATTGCAGAATGGCCATGGCCGGACAGTTCCGCCGCGTCGCGACGGAGGACCCGCGCGAATTCGATCCGCGTAAATTCCTGAAACCCGCCATGGACGCCCTGCGCGACCTTTGCCGCGATCGCTTCGAACGCTTCGGCACCGCAGGCCATGCGTCGAAGATCAGGGTGATCGCGATGGATGAGATGGCGAAACGTTACGCCGCAGGAAAGCTAGACCCCCATATCGCAACCGCGAAAGCCGCCTGAGCGGCAAACAGGAGACCTGCCATGAACAAGATCGACATGCCGTCAGCAGGCACGCTCAAGGAAGGCAAGGAACGCTACCGGTCGGGCGTCATCCCCTACAAGAAGATGGGCTACTGGGAGCCGGACTACCGGCCAAAGGAGACCGACCTGATCGCTATGTTTCGGATCACGCCGCAGCCCGGCGTCGACCACGAGGAGGCGGCCGCCGCCATCGCCGGTGAATCCTCTACCGCGACATGGACCGTGGTGTGGACCGACAGGCTGACCGCCTGCGAGCTCTACCGCGCCAAGGCGTTCAAATCCGAGCCGGTGCCGAACACAGGTCCAGGCACCAGGATCGAGCAGCAGTACTTCGCCTATATTGCCTACGACCTCGACCTGTTCGAGCCCGGCTCCATCGCCAACCTGACTGCATCGATCATCGGCAACGTGTTCGGCTTCAAGGCCGTCAAGGCCTTGCGGCTCGAGGACATGCGCATCCCGGTGGCTTACCTCAAAACCTTCCAGGGCCCGGCGACCGGCATCGTGGTGGAACGCGAGCGGCTCGACAAGTTCGGCCGGCCGCTGCTCGGCGCGACGACGAAGCCGAAGCTTGGCCTGTCAGGCCGCAACTACGGCCGCGTCGTCTACGAGGCGCTGAAGGGTGGCCTCGACTTCGTCAAGGACGACGAGAACATCAACTCGCAGCCCTTCATGCATTGGCGCGACCGTTTCCTCTACTGCATGGAGGCTGTGAACAAGGCGTCGGCCGCCACCGGCGAAGTCAAGGGCCATTATCTCAACGTCACCGCCGGCACGATGGAGGAGATGTACGAGCGCGCCGAATTTGCAAAACAGCTTGGCTCCTGCATCGTCATGATCGACCTCGTCATTGGCTATACGGCGATCCAGTCGATGGCCAAGTGGGCACGCCGCAATGACATGATCCTGCACCTGCACCGGGCCGGCAACTCGACCTATTCGCGCCAGAAGAACCACGGCATGAATTTTCGCGTCATCTGCAAATGGATGCGGATGGCCGGCGTCGATCACATCCATGCCGGCACGGTGGTCGGCAAGCTGGAAGGCGACCCGCTTATGATCAAGGGGTTTTATGACACGCTGCGCGAGGAGCGCACGCCGCAGAACCTCGAAACCGGGCTGTTCTTCGATCAGGACTGGGCCTCGCTCAACAAGGTGATGCCCGTCGCCTCGGGCGGCATCCATGCCGGCCAGATGCACCAGTTGATCCATTATCTCGGCGAGGACGTTATCCTGCAGTTCGGCGGCGGCACGATCGGCCATCCGGACGGCATCCAGGCCGGCGCGACGGCCAATCGCGTCGCGTTGGAGGCGATGATCCTCGCCCGCAACGAGGGCCGCGACTATCTGCGCGAAGGGACCAAAATCCTCGAACAGGCGGCCAGATGGTGCACGCCGCTCAAGGCGGCCCTGGAGACGTGGAAGGACGTCACCTTCAACTACGAATCGACCGACACGGCCGACTTTGTGCCAACCGCAACGCCGAGCTTCTAGACGAAAGGAACCGTCGCCATGATGACCAATCCCGGAAACAAGGTCACGCAGGGACAGTTTTCGTTCCTGCCCGAGCTGACCGATGAGCAGATTTCGGCGCAGATCAAATACGCGCTGAAAAACCACTGGGCGGTCAGCGTCGAATACACCGACGATCCGCATCCGCGAAACACCTATTGGGAAATGTACGGCAACCCGATGTTCGACCTGAGGGACCCGGCGGGCATCCTGCTTGAAGTCAACAATTGCCGGAAAGCCATGCCGAACATGTATGTCCGGGTCACCGCCTTCGATTCGACCAAGGGCTGGGAAGCGCCGCGCATGTCATTCATCGTCAACCGGCCGCCCAATGAACCCGGGTTCCGGCTGCTGCGCCAGGAGCGTGACGGGCGCAGCCAGGGC
Organism: Mesorhizobium sp. M0991; assembly: GCF_040318915.1. Lineage (NCBI taxonomy): Bacteria > Pseudomonadati > Pseudomonadota > Alphaproteobacteria > Hyphomicrobiales > Phyllobacteriaceae > Mesorhizobium > Mesorhizobium sp. M0991. The sequence goes on along the minus strand of NZ_JAMYNE010000024.1, from coordinate 69,274 downwards.
TATTCGATCGTGCCTTATGCGACCGACAGGCCCGAAGGCGAGCGGAGCTAGGCGAAACCATGCTGGACGCGATAGCAAAGGGCGCTGCCGCGCAGGGCGAATCGGTGGATCTGCAGGCCGAGTTCGAGGCATCCAACATCGACGAGGTGATGGAAAAGCTCGACCGCGAACTCGTTGGCCTGAAACCTGTCAAGAACCGCATCCGCGAGATCGCCGCGCTGCTCCTGGTCGACCGGCTTCGCCGCAAGTTCGGCCTGACCTCGGGCGCGCCGACGCTGCACATGAACTTTACGGGAAATCCCGGTACCGGAAAGACTACCGTGGCGCTCAGAATGGCCGAAATCCTGCATCGTCTCGGTTATGTCCGCGAAGGGCACATGGTCGCGGTGACGCGCGACGATCTCGTCGGCCAATATGTGGGCCACACCGCGCCCAAAACCCGCGACGTGATCAAGCGCGCCATGGGCGGGGTGCTTTTCATCGACGAGGCCTACTATCTCTACAAGCCCGAGAACGAACGCGACTACGGCCAGGAATCGATCGAAATCCTGCTGCAATGCATGGAAAACAACCGTGACGATCTGGTTGTGATTCTTGCCGGCTACAAGGACAAGATGGACCGCTTCTTCGACAGCAATCCCGGCATGCGCTCGCGCATCGCCCATCACCTCGATTTTCCCGACTACGGCGTCAGCGAACTCAAATTGATCGCCGAGATCATGCTGGCGGAACAGAATTACCGTCTCAGCGAAGCGGCGGCCAAGGCGCTCGAAGAGTATCTCCCGATCCGCATGCGACTGCCGCATTTCTCGAACGCCCGTTCGGTCCGCAATGGCCTCGACCGGGCGCGGCTTCGCCAGGCCAGCCGGCTTTTCGCATCGCGCGACCGGGCGTTGACGAAAGCCGACCTTATCACCATCGAGGAATCCGATATTCGCGGCAGCCGCGTATTCGCCGAAGGTAAGCTCGAAGGCGAACCGGAGACGAAGGCGCGCTGACGAGACGACGCCGGTTGGTGTGCAGCGACCGGAAACGGACGACAGAATGGGAGCCTACGACCATGGATACCAAGACAATCATCGCGCCCTCGGTGCTTTCCGCGGACTTCTCGCGGCTCGGCGACGAGGTCGAAGCGGTCGTCCGGGCGGGTGCCGATTGGATCCATCTCGATGTGATGGATGGCCATTTCGTGCCCAACATCACCTTCGGTCCGCCGGTGGTCAAGGCGATCCGTAATCGAACGGACAAGGTCTTCGACTGCCACCTGATGATCGCGCCGGCCGACGCCTATCTCGGCGCCTTCGCCGACGCCGGCTGCGACATCATTACAGTGCATGCCGAGGCCGGACCGCATCTCGACCGTTCGCTGCAGGCAATCAGGAATCTCGGCAAGAAGGCCGGCGTGTCGCTGAACCCGTCAACGCCGGAAAGCGTCATCGAATATGTGCTCGACCGGCTCGATCTGGTGCTTCTGATGACGGTCAATCCGGGCTTCGGCGGCCAGGCCTTCATTGCGGCAGTCGTCGACAAAGTCAGGCGTGTCAAGGCGTTGGTCGGCCATCGTCCGATCGACATCGAGATCGACGGCGGCGTCACGCCCGAAACCGCTCCGCTGGTCACCGCGGCCGGCGCCAATGTGCTGGTCGCCGGCTCGGCCATCTTTAAGGGCGGCACCGAGGCTGCCTATTGCGCCAATATCGGCGCCATCAGGCAGGCGGCCGACGGGGCGATTCGGAAAGCTGCATAAAACCGTTTCATCGGAGGGCAAATATGGCGGCAATTCCACCTGTCTGCGATTTCGGCTGGCGAGCCATCGACGCCGTTTTGCCCGGCGTCGACGGCACATCGCATTCGATCTTAAGCCACGCCGGCCCGAACGGGTTGGTGGTGGCCTTCATCTGCAACCACTGCCCCTATGTGAAGGCGGTGATTTCACGCATGGTGCGCGACGCCAACGATCTCAAGGCCGAAGGCATCGGCTTTGTCGCGATCAACTCAAACGATGCCGGGGCCTATCCGGATGATTCCTTCGACAATATGAAGCTCTTCGCCAGCACGAACGCCTTCACTTTCCCCTATCTCCACGACGAGCGCCAGACGGTGGCGCGTGCCTACGGAGCCGTTTGCACCCCGGATTTCTTCGGGCTCAACAGCGAGTTGACGCTGCAATATCGCGGCCGGCTGGACGCGTCGCGACGCGACGCCGAATCGCCCAGGCTGAGGCGCGACCTGTTCGAGGCGATGAAGCAGGTTGCCCGAACCGGCGACGGACCACTCGACCAGATCGCCTCGATCGGCTGTTCGATCAAGTGGAAGGATGCTGCATGAACGTCGGCGCAGGCAGGCCGTTTGGGTCGCCCAAGGCGATCCTGTTCGATCTCGACGGCACGCTGGTCGATTCGGCGCCTGATATAACGGCCGCCGTCAACGAATTGCTGGCCGGCCGCGATCTGCCGCCGCTGCGTCTGGATCAGGTCAAGTCCATGATCGGCGGCGGCATCAGGAAACTGGTCGAACGAGCCTTCGCGGCTTCCGGCACGCCGCTCCTCGGCCGCGCGCTCGATGAGGCCAACCGCGTCATGGCGCCGATCTATCGCAGGCATCTGACCGGCCGCACGAGGCTGATGCCTGGCGTCAGGGAAGTTCTCACGCACTTGCATTTGAGCGGAATAGCCATGGGCGTGGTGACCAACAAGCCGCAGTTGGCGGCTCGCGAAATCCTGCTGCATTTTCGGCTGACGGAATATCTCGGCGCGATCGTCGGCGGAGACGCGGTGACATACTTGAAACCGGCGCCAGACGCGCTGTTGCTGGCGCTCGACCAGCTTCAGGTCGAACCTCGTGACACGCTGATGGTCGGAGACAGCGGCGCCGACGTGGCCGCCGCCCGCGCCGCCGGCATGGCAGTCATTCTGCTGCGTGGCGGATACAGCCAAATTCCCGTTGAAGAGCTTGGCGCCGACCTCGTTTGCGACAGCCTGTTCGATCTGCCGTCCGCGATGCAGAGGCTGCAAGACGCTGCGTGACCCCAAGCGCAAGACCCAGGCCAACGCCGGCCGTCCGCAGTCAAAATGGCCGGCGGTACAGCGTTATTTGGAGAATTGCTTCAGGTAGGCAATGACATTGGCGATGTCCTCGTCTTTCTTGAGGCCGACAAACGCCATCTTCGTTCCTTTGACCATCGCTTTCGGATCGTGAAGGTAGGTGGTCAACGTGGCCTCATCCCATTTGACGCCGGACTTGCCGGCCTCGGTCATGGCCTTGGAATAGCTGAACCCCGGATGCGTCCCGGCCGTTCGGCCGATGACGCCGTTCAAGGACGGACCGATCTTGTTCTGGTCCTTGTCTGCCACGTGGCAGACCTTGCATTTTGCGAAGACCTTCTCACCCGCCGCGGCATCCTGTGCCTGAGACTGGGTAGTGACAAAGGTTGCGACGGACACGGCGGCGAAAAATGCGACTGCGCGCATGGCATTTCCTCATTGATCGTGTGAGTGCCCCGGACAATTTACGCGTGTCGATGCCTTGACCGCCGGCATCCGCTTTTACGCGGGAGAGCAAACGTTCGTCCTTCCTCCCCGGACTGGCAGCACCTGCACGCCTCGAAAAGCTAGACTGCCGATGAAGGAAGTCAATCGTACAAAGGTCCTGTTTCGTTTCCCGACTGCGCGAAGGGGAAGTGCGTAGCGACACGCGGTTCACATTATTGACGCCTATTGGCCGAACGCGTAGCCTCACTCCAACCGGTTCGCTGTTTGGGCACCTTCAGGAATCCGCTGCAACTCCAAAGCACGAACTCTGGAGAGTTCGCCGCTCAGGCGACGATAAGTGCCAAACGGACATGGTCGATCTCATATTAACGGTGTGCCTTAGCGCCAATCCGGGCAATTGCCGAGATGAACATCTCTATTTCGAGAGCCACGGCTCTCTGTTCCAATGCATGTTCCTGGCGCCCGCCGAGATCGCAAAATGGTCTCAGGAACATCCGAGGCTCAAGGTCGTGCGCTGGAAATGTGCCTTTCCGAGCAGGGAACGAGCGATTTGATCGGCATTCCTGGTTCGCATGTTCGACGTAAGATTGCCGCGGCAACATCGCAATCCACAGGTGATGAGCGACCTTTTGCGGTCGTTCCAGCAAAAATTTCCGGGTGTGGCCTGATCGCCTTGCCGTTCGGAATGCATATCGGAGGAGACATGCCGATCGACAGGGTACGACGCAAGCTTGTGAACGGCTTCGCCTGCACCGCGGTCAGCGCCGCGGTACCGGCGGCCTTGAATTCAAGATCAGGAAAGTCGCCGACAACGTCTTTGCTTTCCAGGGCGTGGATGAATTGATCACGGCGGATGGCAAAGGCGAAATCCGTGTGGAGGCGACAGACACGGATGGCAAGGTATCACGGATGGCAAGGTATTTCGCGGCCATTGCCGATGGAAACAGCGGGACTGTGAGGCGCACGGCCACACGTGCCTGTTCCGCCTGACTAAAAGCAACGTATGTCAGCTTCCGCCTGCGCGCGTTTCAGTTCCGTGCGCGCCGCCTTCGCTGGCGCGCTTTCGCGAAACAACCCTGCCGCCTCCCCTGTCGTCAACGACATGCTTTTGAAGGTCTCCGCCCTCTCATAGTGATCATAAGGAACAATCGAGGCGATAACATCGATCGAGCAGGAACAGCTTTCAAGCGCCTGACGTGTCTGGCCATTTGTTTGCATGCAGCCGAGGACGTAGTCGGCAATCGTTGCCGTCGGGTAGTCTCCCGCGGCGTTGGCCGAGTTCGCAAAGGCCAGCGCCGCAAAGGCCAGCGGCAAGGTGAGAGATCCAACAGACCTTATCATGAGGAACCTCCAGTTGGCCTGGACACCATGCATCCAGACGGGATCATCGCGCCAATTGGCGACGTGCCGCAAAGCCAGTCAAGCTCCCATGGCCTGCGTATAGGACCAAAGGAGGAATGCCCTATCGGCCGACAGGAGCCGACTTCATGACCCGCTGTGCACCCCCCTTCACGCGTTCATTTCATGCTTCGCGCACTATCGGTAGCCAGCGAGATGCACGCATACTTACTCCGAGGTGCCTCCTAGAATATATCGAAATAAAGTCAAACGTGTATCACCTCGGGAATACGAGAACAATATGGTTGCTATATATGTCGCGGCTGGACGCTCATCTGCTTAATAGTTTTTCACAAGACGCTTCTTTTAATTGTTTCTGAATATTGCACCGCACCATAGTCGATATTGCAGCGCAACGATGCATTGTAGGTTTTTGCTTGCCTGGCCTTTTGCGATGACATAGCTTTTTCCTGTTTCCGGCTTCAAGAGCGCCACCGTCATCAGGGAGCGGCGGCAGTCTTTCGAAGACCAAGGGGGGCGGGCGGTAACGGTGCCCTCCGCTTCGGGGTAGGTCGTGACAGCTGCCGGAAAATAACTTCCCAACATGAATTGCTTGGGCAAGCCCCTTGTGGGGCTTGACGGTCGATTCTTCACTGTGAACCCGGGAGGATTTTGGATGCGTGTACTTGCGAAAACTACCTACATTCTGACGACCGCGGCGTTTTTATCGCTCGGCGCTGCCTATACGGCTTCGGCCAATGAAGACCTTGCAAAGCTCGCATCGGATGCGAAGAACTGGGCGATGCAGACGGGTGACTACGCCAACACCCGCTATTCCAAACTCAACCAGATCACTGCGGATAATGTGAAGAACCTGCAGGTCAAATGGAGCTTTTCCACCGGCGTGCTGCGCGGTCACGAAGGCGGGCCGCTGATCATCGGCGACGTGATGTATGTCCACACGCCTTTCCCAAACAACGTCTTTGCTCTCGACCTCAAGAACGACGGGAAGATCCTGTGGAAATACGAGCCCAAGCAGGACACGAACGTCATTCCAATCATGTGCTGCGACACGGTCAATCGCGGTGTTGCCTATGGTGACGGCAAGATCATTCTCAACCAGGCCGACACCACCGTCGTCGCGCTCGATGCCAAGACCGGCAAGGTGGTGTGGTCCGTCAAAAACGGCGACCAGACCGACGGCGGGAAGGGCGAATCCGGCACGTCGGCACCCGTAGTCATCAAGGACAAGGTGCTCGTGGGCGTCTCCGGTGCTGAATTCGGTGTTCGCGGCTGGCTAGCCGCCTACAATCTGAAAGACGGCAAGCTCGCCTGGAAAGCCTATTCGGAAGGTCCTGATGCAGACACCCTTCTCGATCCCGAGAAGACGACCCATCTCGGCAAGCCTGTCGGAAAGGATTCCGGCACGAACACCTGGGAAGGCGAACAGTGGAAGACGGGCGGCGGCACGACATGGGGATGGTATTCCTATGATCCCAAGCTGAACCTCGTCTACTACGGCACCGGCAATCCCTCGACGTGGAACCCGGTCCAGCGCCCAGGCGACAATCGCTGGTCCATGACAATCATGGCTCGCGATGCGGATACCGGTGTTGCCAAATGGCTCTACCAAATGACCCCGCATGACGAGTGGGACTATGACGGCATCAACGAGATGATTCTCGTCGATGGCATGGAGGTCAACGGCGCCAAGCACGACGTGCTGGTGCATTTCGACCGCAACGGCTTTGCCTACACAATGGATCGAGCCACCGGCGAACTTCTCGTCGCCAAAAAATACGATCCGGCAGTGAACTGGGCGACGGAAGTCAACATGGATCCCAAGAGCGACCAGTATGGCCGCCCACAGGTCGTCGCCAAGTATTCGACCCAGCAGAACGGCGAAGACACCAACTCGACCGGAATCTGCCCGGCCGCGCTTGGAACCAAGGACCAGCAGCCGGCCGCCTACTCGCCGAAGACCGGGTTGTTCTACGTGCCGACCAACCATGTCTGCATGGACTATGAGCCTTACAAAGTGAGCTACACCGCCGGTCAGCCCTATGTGGGCGCTACCGTGTCGATGTATGCGGCGCCTGGCGGTGACGGTAACATGGGCAACTTCATTGCCTGGGATGCAGCCAAGGGTGAGATCGTCTGGTCGAAGCCCGAGCAGTTCTCGGTGTGGTCGGGGGCGTTGGCGACCGATGGCGACGTCGTCTTCTACGGTACCCTCGAAGGTTACATCAAGGCGGTCGATAAGGACGGCAAGGAACTGTACAAGTTCAAGACCCCGTCCGGCATCATCGGCAACATCACGACCTATGAACATGACGGCAAGCAGTACGTCGCCGTTCTGTCCGGCGTCGGTGGATGGGCCGGTATCGGTCTGGCAGGTGGGCTGCTTTCGCCCGATAACGCCGCTGCCTGGCATGGTGCCGTTGATCAGGGCCGTGCGCAGGGCGACCAGACCGCAGTCGTTGGAACCGCCGGTCTGGGTGCTGTCGGCGGTTACGCTGCACTTGCCGACTATACGACGCTGGGCGGCCAGCTCACCGTGTTCGGCCTCCCGGACTGATAGCCGGGAAGAGCCTTACGACTAGGTTCGAAAAACGAGAGCCCGGGTCACCCGAAGCCGGGAACCGGGCTCTCGATTGCGCCGCCCACCCAACACCGATCAATGCCGCTGCACGACGGCAGCCAGGGTTTCTGGCAAATGAAGGAAGAGTCTGAATGATCGTTCGCATTGCAGTTTCCGCTCTCGCCCTGGTCCTGCTGCCTCTGGCCAGCTCAAGTCTGGCACGGGCCGAAGACAGCATGGAAAAAGCCAAGGCGGTGAAGCAAGAAGGAGGCAAATATTTAGATGCGGACGGAAATCCGACCTACAAGATCGAAAACGGTACCGTCGATTGGTACACCTTCAGCGGGTATCGCCGGTATCACTCAGATTGCCATGTCTGTCACGGACAGGACGCCACAGGTTCGAGCTATGCGCCTGCCCTGGCTAATAGCCTGAAGAACATGGATTACGCCACGTTCCTGTCGATCGTCGCCGAGGGCCGCAAGAATGTCGGCGGCGGCAAGGAAAATGTCATGCCTGCCTTTGGCGACAACAAGAACGTCTATTGTTACCTGGACGATCTCTACGTCTATCTGCGCGCGCGCGCCGATGGCGCGGCACCCCGCGGCAGGCCGCCCAAGCACGAAAACAAGGCTCAGGCAGCCAAGGATGCCGAAGCATCCTGCATGGGTGGATGATATGACCGGCTGCACTGCATCGAAGCTGCGCGTCGTTCTGCCGATCCTCGGCGCGCTCGCCTTGCTGCCGTCGAATGTTCTGGCACAAAATGCCGGGCTTGGCGCTGCGGGCGAACTGGTCGATCCCGACATTCTGCGCGTCTGCGCAGATCCCTCGAACATGCCCTTTACCGACAAGAACGGCCAAGGCTTCGAAAACAAGCTGGCTGAACTGGTTGCCAAGAAGACGGGGCGGAAATCAGTCGCTTACACGTGGTTTCCCACTGTCACCGGCTTTGTGCGCAACACGCTTGGGGCCAACCGATGCGACATCATCATGGGCTACGCCCAAGGTGATGAACTGGTGCAGAACACCAATGCCTACTATCGCTCCGCCTATGTGCTCGTATACCCGAAAGGCAACGGGATGGAAGGCGTCGAGACGATCGAAGATCCGAAACTTTCCGGCAAGAGAATCGGCGTCGTCGAAAGCACGCCGCCAACCGCCAACATGGCCGCCAACAAGCTTCTGCGGACCGCCAAGATCTACCCGCTGGCGGTGGATACGCGCGTCACCCCTTCCATGGGGGAGGTCATGATCAAGGACATGCTCGCCGGCAAGATCGACGCGGCGGTCCTGTGGGGCCCGATGGCGGGCTACTATGCCAGGGAACTCGGAGCCGACGTCACGATCGTTCCGCTGCTGAAGAAAAAAGCCGGCTCGCGCATGTCTTACCGCATCACCATGGGCGTACGTCCGTCCGATCAGGAATGGAAGCGGACGCTCAACCGGGCGATCAGGGAGAACCAGGCGGAGATCATCAAGATCCTGCTGGGTTACAACGTGCCGCTGATCGACGAACATGACAATCCGATCACGCAATAGTTGGGACGGGCCCGGCGGAGGCCAGATTGTGGCAGGCGATGAAAGGAATGGAAGTGGTTTTGCTGCTCACGGTGGGCCTCCTGGGCATTGCGGAGCCGGCATGGGCAGGCGGGGTTGACGAGCCCGCCGGCTACCGGCTGGACGAATACCGGGCACCCGTGCCGGACACGCTGCAGGGCGCGACAGTGGTGACCACGGAGGAGGCGGAAGCGCTGTGGCGAGGGAAAAAGGCAGTCTTTTTCGACGTGATGCCGGACACGCCGAGGCCGACCAATCTGCCGGCAGGAACGATATGGAGAGACAAGGTCAGAAAGGACATTCCAGGCAGCATATGGCTGGCCAACGTGGGATACGGCGCTATTTCGGAGGAGACCGCCAACTACTTTCGCCAAGGCCACGCGGCCGCGGCCGGTACCGACAAATCGCGCGCGATTCTGTTTTATTGCATGACGAATTGCTGGATGTCGTGGAATGCCGCGAAACGGGCAGTCGAGTGGGGCTACAGTTCAGTGATCTGGTATCCGCACGGCGCGGATGGGTGGGAAGGTGCAATTCTTCCGCTGGAGGAGCAAAAACCCTACGCGATGAACAATTGAAGGACCAGAGCTACTTTCGATCTTTTTTCGACTTTTGAAAACCTATTCATTCATTTGTCCATTTTGAAACGTGATGGACGAGCCATTGCTTCGGTGCCCTGCAATGGTTGACTAACGACAGCATCGGCCCCTTCGGGCTGGTAGAAGAGGAGAAATGCTATGAAGAAGAGCTGGACAAAACCGACCATGTGTCAGGTTGCTGCGGGCTTCGAAATTTCGCGGTATCTGCCTGCTGAAATTACTCCCAAGAAGTAGGCCGCAGAGGTGCGTGTCCCTGGCAACAGGGGCACGCATCCCCTTGCCGCATGGGATTTTCGTGAAAGAGTTTGAAGCACGCAAAGCGAGCGGGGCGTTTCTTGCGGCCGCAAATTGGCTGCTGGTCAGAGAAGCCGCGGGGCGGGCGTTTTCATGCGCTTAAAAATCATCGGATCGGCCGCTGGCGGCGGCTTCCCGCAATGGAACTGCAATTATCGTCTGAGCCGCGGGGCTCGCGCCGGGGTAGCTGGCGTGCATTCACGAACCCAATCGAGTGTCGCCGTATCGGCGGATGGACTCGGCTGGGTTCTGTTCAACGCCTCGCCCGACATTCGCCAGCAGATCGCGGCAACGCCTGAATTGCAACCCGCGCACGATGCGCCGCTGCGCTCGACACCTATTCGCGCGGTGGTGCTGACCAATGCCGATGTCGATCATGTCGCCGGCCTGCTCAGCCTGCGTGAGCGGCAGCCTTTCGCTATCTATGCAACGACACAGGTTCTGGCGACGCTGGAGGCGAATTCGATTTTCAATGTCCTCGATCCGGCGCTCGTGCCGCGACGCATCTTGCCGCCGGCGCAAGAACTGTCGATCTGCGATGCAGACGGCCACGACACAGGCGTGGCTGTCGAGAGCTTTCCCGTCCCCGGGAAGATAGCCCTCTATCTCGAAGAAAGAGGCCAGCCGGATGCCAATTTCAGCTCCGATGCCGGCGACACGATCGGCGTTCGAATCGCCGGTGCCGGCAGTCGCGGCTCCGTCTTCTACATCCCCGGCTGCGCCCGCATCGATGCGACCCTGTGCACGCGTCTAGCCGATGCCGCATGCCTTCTGTTCGACGGCACGGTCTTCACCGACGACGAGATGATTGCTGCCCGCGTCGGCCAAAAGACCGGTGCGCGTATGGGGCATCTGGCAATGTCGGGAGACGCGGGGTCGATCGCCGGCTTGGCCGATGTGAGGATCGGCCGCCGTGTCTTCGTCCACATCAACAACACCAATCCTGTTCTGGACGAGAATTCTGCCGAGCATGCTGCAGTCAAAGCGGCTGGCTGGGAAGTGGCCCGCGACGGGATGGAGATGCAACTTTGAGTGATTTCCACGACGCAGCCAGCAACGGCCTGTCCTCCAGAGAGCTCGAAGCCGTGCTGCGGCAGGTCGGTGCCGAGCGCTATCACAACCGCCATCCTTTCCATCACAGGATGACCAGCGGTGCGCTGTCGAAGACCGAGATGCAGGCCTGGGCGCTGAACCGCTATTGCTATCAGGCCGTCATTCCACGCAAGGACGCTATGATCCTCGCACATGCCGAGGATCCGGCGTTTCGCGCCGCCTGGCGCAAACGCATCGAGGATCATGACGGCGAGGACGGCTGGAGCGGCGGTATTGCGCGCTGGTTGCACCTGGCGACCTCGCTCGGTCTCGATGCCGGCGCGGTGAAGAGCGAGAGGCTGGCCCTGCCGGCGACACGTTTCGCAGTTGGCGCTTACCTCTCCTTTTGCACGAACCGGACCCTGCTGGAGGCGGTCGCGTCGTCGCTGACCGAGATGTTCTCGCCGCTCATCATCGGCGAGCGGGTACCGGCGATGCTGGCCAGATACGATTATATCACCGAGGACACGCTGGCCTACTTCAGCCGACGGCCCGAACAGGCATCGCGCGACGCCGACTTCGCGCTTGCCTATGTGCTCGAACATGCCGACACGGCGGAACGCCAGCAGCAGGCGATCGATGCACTGGTGTTCAAATGCGATATACTCTGGGCCATGCTCGACGCGCTTCAACACGCCTATGGCGAGCCGGGCAATATCCCGCCCGGCGCCTTCCGTCCGGAGGCAGCCCAATGATAGCACTGCGCGAAAGAGCCATGGTGTCGCCGCAGTCGGTTCCATCGCTGCCGAAGCACGTGCGCATACAGTACGACCCCGTGCGCCAGGCGTTCGCCGTGCTTTCGCCCGAAAAGGTGTTCTGGCCAAACGATATCAGCCTCGACATATTGCGCCGCTGCGATGGGCGGTCCACGGTCGGCCACATCATTGCCGGCCTTGCCGCAGATTATGACGCCGAACAGGAGGCTGTGGCGGCCGATGTCATCGCCTTCCTGCAGGAATGGTCGGACAAGCTGCTGGTGAAGCTATGAGCGAGCCCCCTCTCCCCCCGATCGGCATGCTGGCGGAACTGACGCATCGCTGCCCGCTGCAATGCCCCTATTGCTCCAATCCGCTCGAATTGCTGAAGGCCAATCGCGAACTCGACACGCAGAGCTGGCTCGACCTGTTCTCGCAGGCGGCCGATCTTGGCGTTCTCCAGGTGCATCTGTCCGGCGGTGAACCGACGCTGCGTCGCGATCTCGAGCAATTGATCGCCGGGCTTTCGGCCCGCGGCGTCTACACCAACCTGATCACCGCCGGCGTCGGCATTGCTGATGGCCGCATCGAGGCATTTGCCGAAGCCGGGCTCGACCATCTGCAACTGAGCTTTCAAGGCGCACGACCGGCGACCACCGAGCGCATCGGCAATCACAGGGGCAGCCACGAAAAGAAGCTGGAAACGGCACGGCGCGCTCGCGCGGCCGGCTTGCCGCTTACCATCAACGCGCCGATCCATCGCCACAATATCGAGGAGGTACCGGAATTCATCGATCTGGCCCTTTCGCTGGGTGCGGAGCGTCTCGAGATCGCCAACGTGCAGTACGCCGGCTGGGCGCTGACCAATCGCGATCAACTGATGCCCGAGCGTGCTGACGTCGACCGGCAGGCGGAGATCGTCGCGGCGGCGCGCGAACGGCTCACCGGCATCATGAACATCGATTTCGTCACGCCGGATTATTTCGCCATCTATCCCAAGCCGTGCATGGGCGGCTGGGCGCGCGACGCCTTCATGGTGACGCCGGACGGCACCGTACTGCCATGCCATGCCGCCCAGACCATCCCGTCGCTCAGCTTCGAGCGTTTTGGACCACGCAGCCTGGCCGCGATCTGGACCGAGTCCCCTGCATTTAATGCCTTTCGAGGCACGGACTGGATGCAGGAGCCCTGCCGCAACTGTGAGCGGCGCGAGATCGACTGGGGCGGCTGCCGCTGCCAGGCGATGGCAATCGCCGGCGATGCCGCCGCGACGGACCCGGCTTGCGCGAAATCGCCGATCCATGCGCGCATGGCAATGCTGGTCGACGAAGCCCAGCGCGCTGCGACGGTCCCTTTGAGGGACGAACCATTCGTCTACCGGCGTATCGGCGTCGTCACCGAGCCCGCCTGACTGCCGACCTATTCCTACGGCCTAGGCTCGTGAAAGCCGGTCGGCATGCCACGTCATATGGTCATGCATGAACGTCGAAATGAAAAAATAGGAGTGATCGTATTCGTCCTGCATCCGCAATTTCAACGGAATGCCTGCCTTGGAGCAGGCGTCTTCGAGCAGCCAAGGCCTGAGGCCCTCCTGGAGGAAACCGTCTGACGTTCCCTGATCGACCAGGAATTCCGGGAAACGGTGTCCATCCTCGATGAGCGATGTGGCATCGTAGCGCCGCCACGAGACCTCATCCAGGCCGAGATATTTTTCGAAAGCCGGCTTCGACCAGCCGGCTGTGCTTGGCTGCACGATCGGCGCAAAGGCCGAGCAACTCCTGAAACGAGCGGGATTTTTCAGTGCGATCGTCAGCGCGCCATGCCCGCCCATCGAATGGCCGAAGATCGACTGGCGCGCCATATCGGCGGGAAATTCGCGCCCGATCACGGCTGGCAGCTCCTCGACGATATAGGAATACATGCGATAGTTCCTGGCATACGGCTCTTGCGTCGCGTCGAGGTAGAAACCGGCGCCGCTGCCGAACTGCCAATTGTCCTTTTCATCCGGAATGTCGGCACCACGCGGGCTGGTGTCGGGACAGACGACGATCAAGCCAAGTTCGGCGGCAATACGTCTGTATTCGCCTTTTTCCATTACATTCGCATGGGTGCAGGTGAGTCCGGAGAGGTACCACACCACGGGGCAACGCCTTTCCCGTGCCTGCGGAGGCACGAAAATGGCAAACGTCATTTCGCACGAGCAGCTCGTCGAGAGATGAGAGTAAACATGCTGGGCGCCGCCATGCGACTTGGCAGTCGAGACGAGTTTCGGGTGCTCTGGCATATATTCTTCTCCGCCAATTTTAACCGCCGACCGTAGGCTCTACGACGTCGAGGGTGATCGCTGCAACCTTGGTGGGCCGGCTGGCGCGCAGGGCTCTTGATCGGAGCCGGGGATGGCCTGCCTTGGCCGACCGTTTTGGCGCAGCAAGGCGCGAGAGGCCATTCGCTGGCGCAGCGTTGCCCAACGTCTTTCGCAAGCAGTGTGGGCGCTCGTTGGCGATGCTGGCTATAACAAGGACGCAATCACTGCGCAGGGCATCGGCGATGCCTTGCCGCTTCGGCGCGGCTATGGCGGACGAGCACGCACGCGTCATCGCGTGGGCTCGCAGTAAGCGCGCCAGGGTAGCGAGCAAGAACTGGTGAGCCGGCGGCTATTCCCGGCTGTCGAAAGCCACGGACAGGCCAAGGGCAGTTGCTGCCTCGACGATCGCCTCGGTTAGCTCTTCGTCGGATGCGACCAGATAAGGGGCGGCTTGCCGTGCTGCCTTTAATGTCGCTGTGATCGAGATGGTGTCACCACGATCCTCCCTATTGAGGACTGCGGCGATTGCTTGCTCTACTACCGGACTGACCCTCTGCACCTTACTCATCCAACCCTCCCCGTACGCGGCCCAGGGCGATGGTAATCTATCCACGGTTGTGTTCAATTCGATGTACGAAACCGTACAGACTTGATCGACTGGACCGTTACGGCCAGACATTTCTAATTTCGACGGCATTCTAGATCGACCACGCCTGGCTACCGGGCCTCGACCGGTTTCTCGGCAGATTGCCCGCACGCTGCGGAGCCATGGCAAATTGCCAGATTCGTACGCGAGCCCGGTCCAGGAGCTCGGCTCGGCCGACGGGCGCGCCCCCTGCGCTGGGCGAAGATGTCGCCTAGAAATAGCCGAGGATGGATTTGACCTCGAGATACTCCAACATGCCCTCGATCCCGTATTCGCGTCCGTTTCCGGACTGCTTGAAACCGCCAAACGGGGCGTGCGGATCCCAGGCCGGGTAGTTGAGATGCACCTGACCGGAGCGAATCCGCGAGGCCACGTCCCTGACGGCGTCCACATCCTCGCCCTGCACATGGGCCCCCAAACCGTAGACCGTGTCGTTGGCGATGGTAACGGCCTCCTCGATTGTGTCGTAGGGGATGATGCAGAGAACTGGCCCGAAGACCTCTTCCTGGGCGATGCGCATGCTCGTGCGCACGTCGGAAAAGATGGTCGGCTTCACATAGAACCCGACGTTCAGATCGTGCGCACGGCCCGGTCCTCCGGTGAGGAGCCTGGCGCCCTCAGAAATGCCGACGCCGATCATGGTTTGGATGCGGTCGAATTGGGCACGGTTCGCGATTGCACCATGAGTTGTGGCTTCCGAAAGAGGATCACCAATGATGATCTGGGCTGCGGCCCTTCTGGCGATTTCCTCGATCTCGGAGAGCAGCGCGCGTGGCGCGATCATGCGCGTCGGGGCGCTGCATGACTGACCGAGATTGCGGAAGGCGGCGGCTATGCCCAGAGAAACGGCGCGATCGAGATCTGCGTCCGGCAGGATCACGTTCGGCGACTTGCCGCCGAGCTCCTGCGCGACACGCTTGACCGTGGTCGCTGCCGCCCGGGCCACAGCAATGCCCGCGCGGGTGGACCCGGTAATGGAGATCATATCCACATCCGGATGGGAGGCGAGACCAGCACCTACGCATGGACCATCACCTTGCACGAGGTTGAACACCCCGGCCGGGAAGCCGGCTTCCTCGATAGCTTCGGCGAACAGAAGGGCGTCCAAGGGAGAAAGCTCGCTTGGCTTCAGCACGACCGTGCAGCCTGCAGCCAGCGCCGGCGCAACCTTGGCGGTGATCTGGTAAAGTGGCTAGTTCCACGGAGTGATCAAGGCGCAGACACCGATCGGTTCGTGGGTGACGGCGGTTTGCCCCCGTTGCTTGACGAAGCGAAAGTCTGTCAGCACACCGCGAGCGACCTTAACATGCGTGATCGCCAGCGGCACCTGCGCGCTGCGCGCATAGCCGATCGCCGCGCCCATTTCGAGGCTCAGGCATTGAGCCAGCAGTTCGCCGCGCGCCTCGAGCAGCGCTTGCAGGCGATCGAGCAGACCCGCGCGGTCTTCTGGCGTGGTCCGACTCCAGGTGGCGAATGCCCTGCGAGCCGCTGCAACGGCCGCGTCCACGTCCTCGCCATTTCCAAGCGGAAACTGGCTCACAACCTCTTCTGTGGCGGGATTGACGACGACGCCCGTCGCGGTGCCGCTCGGCTCAACCCATTGACCGTCGATGAAAAACTTGTCCAGGTGGCCGTTGCGGGACAGGTGTTCGAGGGGCGTCATCACCCTACAAGGTCCTTCATGCGGTAATAGGCGCCGAGAATCGGCAGGAACCAGGGGCGCCCGAAATAACCCGGGATCGCTGGCCAGTCGAAATCCTTCCAGGGATTGATCTCGGGGTGCCCGTCCATGACGTCGGCCATGATGGTGCCCATCAACGTCGACATCTGGGTCCCGTGTCCGCTATAGCCCATCGAGTAATAGATGCCATCGCGCTCTCCGGCGCGCGGCAGGCGATCGCGGGTCATATCGACCATGCCGCCCCAGCAGTAGTCGATGCGGGTGCCGGCCAGTTCCGGAAAGACCTCGACCATCGCCGCCTTGAGTATCCGGCCGCTTTTTTCGTCGGATTGAGGGTTGGACACGGCAAAGCGCGCCCTCCCGCCGAACAAAAGGCGATTGTCCGGCGTGAGCCGCCAGTAGACAACGAGATTGCGCGTGTCGACGACCATGCGCCCGGTCGGCATGAGACGCCTAAGGTGGTCAGGCGACAGCGGCTCGGTCACGATCAGAAATGCGCCGACTGGGATCATGCGCCGGCGGATCCAGCCGAGCGGGCCAACCTGGGAAATGCCGCTTGCCAACAGGACCTGCCGCGCGACGATCTTGCCCTTTGGCGTCGTTACCTCATGCCCGCCTGAAACCTTGCGCATCGCCATGACGGGCGAGCGTTCATGGACCTCTGCGCCACGCCGGGCAGCGGCGGTCGCGAGGCCCCGGACGAACCGGCCGACATGCATGCCCGCGCTCTTGGGAAAGAGCAGCCCGCCATGGTAGCGGTTGGTGCCGACTTCGGTTCGCAGGTCCTCGCGCGCGATCATCCTGGTTTCGGGATCGACATTGGCCGCCAGCAGTTCCTGGCTGCGCGCCAGCATGTCGTAGTGTTCGGGCTTGGCGGCAAGCTTGAGCTTGCCGACGCGGGAGAAGCTGCAGTCGATCTTCTCTTCCTGCACCAACCGCTCGACCATATCGACGCCGGCGTCGAAAGCCTTGTAGAGCGCATTTGCGGCCGGCTTGCCGTGCTTGCCAGCCATGATTGCATAGTTCTGGGCAAAGCCGTTGTTGCACATCCCGCCATTGCGGCCGGACGCGGCGTTGCCGATCGTTTCGGCCTCCAACAGGGCAACCCGGGCGCCCTTTTTGGCAAGGGCCAGCGCGGCGGAGGAGCCGGTCAGGCCGCCGCCCACAATCGCCACGTCGTAGTGGCCTTCGAGCGGTTTGGACGACCCTTCATTGAACGGCTGAGATGTATCCAGCCAGTAAGAGGTAAACTTCATTTTCTTGACCACCAGTGTTGATTTGAGTGGGGCGACATCCGAGCGTAGTTGCGCGCCTACCAGCCGCGCATCCGCTCCCAGCGCGCTTCAATCTTGGGGCTGTCCCCGTTGACGACGCTGTAGAAATCATGCTGGGCGGCCATTGCACACGCATGGTTGGGCAGAATCCGGACCCGAGACCCGAGCGGCAGCTCGGGCATGGACTTTCCAGAACCGGCACGAACGGCGAGGATACCGTGTTCCTGGCTGGCCTGGGCCACGATCACATCTTCAAGCACCCGCCCCTTTTCGTCGCAGACCACGCCGTAACCCTGGTCGATCTGCTGGTTTGCGGTTCCCCGGTCGCGCGAAAGCGCCATCCACCCGGCGTCGACCAGCACCCATCCCTTTTCCGGCTTGGCGCCGATCACGGTGGCCAACACGGAAACCGCGATATCGTCGATGGCACAGACCCCGACCCCGTGCTGGACGAGGTCGAAAAACATGTAGACGCCGGCGCGCAACTCCGTAATGCCTTCTAGACTCTCGGCGAAGTGTGCAGTCGGCGTCGAACCGAGGCTGATGATCGGGCAGGCATGGCCGTGTGCGCGCAAAGTTTCGGCCGCGCGCAAGCTGGCCGAACGCTCGTTCTCGGCTGCTTTGATCAGCGCCTCGGGCGTGCTCAAGGTATAGGACTCGCCCGCATGGGCGAGGACGCCGACGAGATTAGCGCCCGCTTCGCCGACCCTGTTGGCCACCTCGAGTAGCTTGGGATCGTCTGGCTTCAATCCACCGCGATGGTCATCGCAGTCCAGTTCGATGAAGACGGACGGCGTCACGCCGATTGCTTCGCGCACGCCGGCCAGGGCATCGGCCTGCCCGACCGAATCGAGCAACAGCTTCAGATCGACACCGGTACGGCGACAAAACTCCATGGCACGCATGGCCGAAGCCGGCGAGATGCCGACCGCATAGGTCATGTCTCGAAAGCCATGGCCCGCAAAATACTCCGCCTCGGCGATGGTCGAAACCGTGATCGGACCGGGTTCTGGATGGAACGCGCATCGGGCGACGTCAATGCTTTTGGCCGTCTTCATATGCGGGCGCAGCACCACGCCAAGCTTCCTGGCGCGCTCGGCCAGACCCTGGATGTTGCGCTCGAGCCGCCCACGGTCGAGAAGCAGCGCCGGAGTGACCAAGGCGTCGATCGTCCGAGCCGTCCCGCTCACCGCCAGGTTTGCCGCCCTCTTGTTCATAAATTCGTTTCCTAAGTGAACGATTGGTTTGCCAACGCATACATATGGGCTGGCCGCTCGGAGACGGGTCGTTGGCCTTTGACCATGGCGGTCGCACTGCCGGACTGCTGAAGACCAAGGTTCTCAAGCCAGTCGCCCAATCCATCCTCGGCATAGACGTCGATGCGAACGAATTGATTGTGAAGCTTCGAAAGCTGGGCCAGGATCAGAAGCCGCGCGTCTTGGTCGCTCTCGGCTGCACAAGGGCCGACGACATAGCCGCGGCCGAACCTCCTCGCGATAGCGTAGCCTGCAATCCGTCCCCTGCGCTCAATGACCAATGCGTTGCCCACATCGGCGAGCGCAGCCATCATCGCCAGCCGCGGCATGCCCGTGGCCCGTTCGTCGAAGGCCTGGATCGCCGCGAGGTCGGAGGCCGTCGCTTGACGGATGTCGTCGCGGGTACTCCGCGTCACGGCGACAGCCAGCGAGCCCTGGTGCTGAAGCACCGTGCCCCAGGCAGTGAAGCCGCGTCGCTTGTAGAGCGCCAGCCCCTCTTCGGTTGAGTTGAGCAGCACGTTGCGACCGTGTGCCGCCTCAAGCAATCCATCAAAGAGCCGGGCGCCGTTGCCACCGCCTTGCGCGGAGCCAGTAACTATGATCATCCCGACCGTGGCATAGGACTGTCCGTAATTCCACGACATGGCGGTGCCAATCACCTGTCCTGCCCGCTCGAGGACCAGGCCATTGCCGACCATCACGGCAAATTCCCAATCCTCCTGGCGGTAGGGCCAGGCCATCTCCTGCGACAGCTTCAGCGCGCCCGGCAAATGGCGGGTTTCCAATTTCATCAGCTCGGTCGGGGCGCTGACGATATCTCTGTCATGCTCAAAGGCCATAAGATGCAACGCTGTCAGTTGATCCGGAGTCGGATTGAAGTCGGATCTTAGAGTCGCGCCCGGCGGACAGATTTCGCTGCTGTTTTGCCCCTTCAAATCAGCGGGATTATTCGTTTTAAGCAGTTCCTCGGCATGCCAAATCGCGCAAATCAGGCGAGGAATACCTGACACATTGAATCGCCGCCTCGTGGTTGCCCGCGATCGGCGTTACGCCCGCACCATCCCCAATGGATGTGATCTCAGCCTCTGCAATGGCATAGCCGCAACACTCCCCAGCGATAAAACGCATGATGCTCAGAAGGAATTTTTGATGATCTACATCAGCGAAGAGGAGTCAGCCGCCCTCGTCACGCATGAACTTGCCTTCGAGGCGGCGCGCGAGGCTCTCGTGGCGGCAGCATCGCGGCAGAGCTGGGTCTTTCCCGCTGTTCTCGGGCGCACACAGGAGGCGACCAATACCTTCTCAATCAAATCCGGTTCGTCGGACGACCTGACCGGAGTGAAAATTGGCTCCTTCTGGTCGGGCAACCCGGCACGTGGCCTTCCCCGCCACAACTCGACCATCGTCCTGCTCGATCAGCATACAGGACGGCTCCGCGCCGTAATCGAGGCCGGAAAGGTGAACGCCTACAGGACGGCCGCAGCCGACGCGGTTGCGGCTGATCTTCTTGCGCGCAAGCAAGCCAAGGTTCTGGCGATCTTCGGTGCGGGCAACCAGGCGAGCTTCGAAGTGATGGCGCTGGCACGCATCCGCCCAATCGAAACCGTGCTGGTTGTGGCCCGGCCTTCGCCGCGGCGCGACGCTTTTGTCGATCAGATCGGCGAAAGGGGACTGAAGGCGCGCGCTGCCTTGCCGGAAGAAGCCGTGCGCGCGGCCGACATCGTGGTGACGGCGACACCCTCACGCGAACCGCTGTTCGATGCCGCTTGGGTGGGACCCGGAACGCATATCGTCAGCATGGGGTCGGATGCTCCGGGTAAGCGCGAATTGCCGAGCGAATTATTTCCCAAGGCACGTCTGTTTTGTGATCTGCTTTCCCAGTCGGTCCAGATCGGCGAGTTCCAACATTTGCGCGACGAGATCGACGCCGGCATGCTTGCGGTAACACCAATCGGCGACGTCATTGAAAAGCGTGTGCCCGGACGCCGCTTCGACAATGAGATCACGGTCTTCGACAGTTCCGGCATCTCCCTGCAGGACCTCTACATGGCCGACGCGCTGATCCGCGCAAAGGCGTCCCACCGCTGATCAGCTTCGCACCGACAGGCCCCAGCCCCGACGGATTTTTCGATACTACTGGAGTGCTCTCCGGCAACAAGGTGTCGCAAAACCGCTTGCGATCGGGATCGCTGCGTGTCGTAGTTCAGCAATGCGTTTCTTCCAGCCACGGCAGGGAGCTATAATCCAGGCCGAATCCAACCTGGAGAATGTCCTGATATTTCCGGCGATCAGCGGCTGGCGCGCCAGAAGGCGATACGGTCCTGTATCCGATAGCCCTGGATAATCGCCGGCATGAACCATGGATTGCCACGATAGAGCGGGACGGCCGAAGGCGGTCGAAAGTCGAACGCAGTGCGCGACTGCTCGCCATGCCCCATCAACTTGTGGGCCGCACGCATGCCAATCCATGGCGCCCAGACCACGCCCGAACCGCAGAAGCCGGAGGCATAGACCACACCGTCCTTCTCGAAGATGCGGGGCAGCATGTCTCGGTTCATCGCCACGTTGCCGAACCAGCAATGCGAAAGGCGCACGTTCTCCAACTCCGGGAAAAGGTTCACCAGTCCCTTGCGTAGGAGAAGTTTCGGCGCTGCGGGATCGCCGACGCGAGAACTGTCACGGCCCCCCAGCAGGATACGTTTTCCGTCGGGCGAGGGGCGATAATAGAAACCGAGTTGCCGGTTCTCGGTGATCGTCATCAGCTTCGGCATTAGTCGCGCCATGACATTAGGCGCAAGTTCTTCGGTGACAATGATCCGGCTGCGGACCGGAACCAGGCGGCGGCGCAGGAAGGGAGCGGCGCCGTCGGTATAGCCGTTGGTACAGACCAGAACCTGCCGTGCATCCACCGTCCCTGCCGAAGTCGCGACGCGGAACCCCGAACCATTCCTCTCGATCGACTTGACCACTGTATGCGAATGGACCGTCAACCCGGATGCGAGCGCCACCCGCAGGAGCTCAGCATGGAATTTTGCGGGGTGCAGCCCGCCAATGTCCATCCGAACGGTTCCGCCGCGGTAGAAGTCGGTGCCGATATAATTTCGCTGCTCGGCATGCGGAACCGCGTAGGACTCGATCCCCAGTTTCTTCGCCAGCGTCTCGGCGCCGCGCGCCATCTTCTCATACTGTTCATATCCGAGAGCGCCTTTGAATTGGCCAACCAGTCGGAAGTCGCAGTCGAGCCCTTCGGTCTTGATGAAGTCGTAGAGGAATTCGCGTGCGACCTTGCCCTCGGCCTCGATCGCCATGGCCTTCTCTTCCCCGAAGCGCCGGGTGATCGTGGCATAGTCCGGCCGGATGCTCCCGCTCGTAATCCCGCCGTTGCGGGTGGAAGCACCCTCGCCCGGATTCATCGCATCAAAAGCTGCGACCGAGCGTCCTTCGCGCGCCAGCACAAGCCCGGCCGAAAGACCGGCATAACCGGCGCCGACGATTGCCACGTCAAGCGTCTTTGCGACTGGTTGCCGCGGCAGCGGCATGACGGGCGCCGCTTCCCACCAGTAGGGCGTGTTCTTGTCGGCGATGTGAGGCTCTTGCACGTGGCTGACTTCTCTTGATTTCCAGGGATTAAGAAAGCGATCAGACGCAGTATTCAAATATGGTCATCCCGGACATCCAGCGCGTCTCGCAGCCCGTCACCGATGAAATTGAAACTGGTTACCGCGATGGTGATTGCAGCCCCGGGAATGATGGCAAGCCAAGGTGCGCTGCCCAGATATTGCTGGGCGCCATTGAGCATGTTGCCCCAACTGGGCAGTGGCGGCTGGATCCCGTAGCCGAGGAAACTGATGTAGGCTTCCATGAGAATGGCGCGCGCGACCGTCAAGGTGGAAGCGACGATAATCGGCCCCATGGCGTTGGGCAGTATCTCGCGGAACATGATGTGGGTGCCGCTCAATCCCAGCATTCGCCCGGCCAGGACGAACTCGCGTTCGCGTAACGAGCGGACTTCCGCTTCGACGATGCGGGCAACCTCCATCCAACTGGTGAGAGCGATAATGACGGTGATCATCACGGGACTGGGCTTCAGTGCGGCAGCCAGCGCCAGCAGCAGAAAGATCGATGGGAATGACAGGAATCCATCGACCATGCGCATCAGCGTGGCCCCGACCCAGCCACCGCGATAGCCGGCAATTACGCCGACCAGGGTGCCGATGAGCGTCGACAAAACCATGGCAAAGAAACCGACCAGCAGCGAGATTCGTCCCGCCATCAAAAGCCTTGCCGCCACGTCGCGGCCAAGCGGATCGGTACCTAGAAAGTGGTAGCCCGTCAGCGGGGGGGCAAAGCGGGCCCGCAGATCGATGAACAGTGAGTTATAAGGCAGGAGATGGGGGCCGAGGACGCAAGCGAGGCTCAGGAAGATGATCATCGCCAACCCGAGCAGCGCCAAGCGATGCCGCATGAAACGAAGTGCCGCGCGGTTGTTTCTCCATCGGCTTGGAGCTGCATTTGCGGTGAGAGCGGTCATATCGGCTGTCTCCTGTCGGGGAAGTTGCGCGCTCAAGCCAGGCGAATGCGCGGATCGACAATAGCGACGACAATGTCGGCGATCAGGTTTCCAAGCAGAACGAGGATGGCGGAGAACATCAGCAGCCCCATCACAACCGGATAGTCGCTGTAACCAAGGCTATCGAGGAACAACCGTCCCATTCCTGGCCAGGTAAAGACGGTTTCGGTCACGAGCGCGCCAGTGAGGACGCTGGGAAGCTGCATCCCGGCCAAGGTAATCATCGGCAAAAGTGCGTTGCCGACGACATGCTTCATCAGAATCCGGCGTTCACTCAACCCCTTGGCCCGGGCCGTCTTGACGAAGTCCTGGCTAATGGCGTCGAGAGTCGCCGTCCGCATGTAGCGGCTCCAGATCGCGACATGGACCAGCGACAGCACGATACTTGGCAGGATCAGATGGTGGAGGTAGCCCAGGATCGAGCCATCGCCGATCTCGGACATATTACCCGCGGGCAGCCAACCCAACTTCAGGGAAAAGACGTAGATGCCGACGAGTCCGAACCAGAAGGTAGGGACCGACAACGCGACCATGGCCCCGACAGTTGCGAGATAGTCGAACAGCGAGTAGCGGTGCGTGGCGCCGCGGATTCCGATCCAGGCGCCAATGGAGATCGCAATCGCGGTTGAGGACCCCATCAGCAGCAGCGTGGCGAAGAGATGGCTGCCAATGACCTCCAATACCGGCGCTCCGTCGCGGAAGGAGTGACCCCAGTCGCCACGCACCAGCCGCCATGCCCAGTCCAGATATTGGATCCATATAGGCCGATCGAGGCCCAGCAGCCCCTTGAGACGCTCGATATCCTGCTGGGTCATTCCGGGATCGAGCCCAAATTGCGCCAGCGGGCCGCCGGGAAGGAGGTTCAGAATGCCGAAGCCGATGATCGAAATGATCACAAGCAGCACCAGGCTCTGCGAGAGGCGATTGAGCAGGAAGCCGCGCATTCGAGTCCTCCGTTGTGGGTTGACCATTTTAGTCTGTTGCCGCCGCCGCGGCGGAATCGGGCGGGGCGGCGGCAACTGCGTAGATTAGGCCTTCCACTGCCAGGCCGCGGCATTCCACGACGCGGTGCGGGTGTTGGCGTTAGGTTCGAAGCCGTCTAACCCTTTCTTGCGCCCGAGGACGATTGTGTACGCGAACAGCGGCAGGAAGGGCAGATCGTGGCGCACCACTTCCTGCACGCGATTATAGATCCCGCGCCGTTCTTCCGGATCGAAGCTGCGAGCGCCCTTTTCGAGCAGGGCATCGACCTCAGGGTTGGAATATTGCCCGGTGTTCGAACCGTGTCCGCCTTGAGCGGCGATTGCCTTCGTATGGAGCCGGTTTGTGGCGTCGGGGTCCGCGGCAATCAGATAGGTGACGCCCACCATGGCGGTGTCGAATTGCGACTTCAGCCAGAACTCGCCCCACATGACTGCAGCCGGCAAATTCGAGATCGTCATCTCGACGCCGATCTCGGCAAACGTCTGCTGCAGGAACTGCTGCGTCTGCTCGCGGAGGTTGTTGCCAGAAGTTGTTGAGTTGGAGAAGGACAGTCGCACCCCATCCTTGGCGCGGATTCCATCCGGCCCCGGCGCCCAGCCGGCCTCATCAAGGATTTGGCGCGCCCGGTCCAGATTGAACTCCTGAACCGGCAAGTTCGGGTCGTAGTAGTAGGACTCCTTCGGCATGAAGGTCTCGGTGAGGGTGCCCACGCCGTAATAGATCGTGTCGACAATCGCCTTCCTGTCCAACGCGGCGTAGAGCGCCTGGCGCACTGCCAACTCCTTGAACTGCGGGCGGCCCAAATTGAGGTAGATCGACTCCAGCGATGCCCCTGTCTCCAGTGTCACCACGCGGTCTGGTAGTTCGCGGGCTTCAGTATAATGGTCGGCGGTGATGAACGACTGATCGACCAGGTCCACGTCGCCGCTCTTGAACTGCGTGTAGAGCACCGTCATGTCGGGGATGTATTTGAAGATGAGCTGCTCGACATAGGGACCTTCGCCGGCGTACTCAGGATTGGCGACGAGCTCGATATGATCGCCCGCGACGCGCTGGCTCCATTTGAATGCGCCGGTGCCGACCGGCGCCTGGTTGAACGCGGCTGTATTCGGATCGGCCTCTTTCTCCAGAATGTGCTTGGGCACAATGAAGGTTTCGGCCAAGAACGAAAGATAGGGCGCAAAAGCCTCCTTCATCCGCCATGTGATCTCTGTGGGCGAAACCACTGTGATGTCCTGCACGAGCGAATGGCCGCTCGTGCGCCAAGCGCGAAACTTCGGGTTCGTGATGAGTTCAAGAGTGAATTTCACGTCCTCGGCCGTGAAGGGCTCACCGTCGTGCCAGCGGGCATTGTCGCGCAACCGGATGCGCCAGTTGAGACCGTCCTCCGAAATGCCGCCGTTCTTCTGGCTTGGCACCTCGGCTGCGAGGTTTGGATGTAGGCCACCTTGGGGATCCATGCGGACCAACGCATCGAAAACCGAGAAATGAACCGCGTCATCGACTTCGATATGCGCCATCAGCGGATTGAACACGGTCGGCTCTTGGGAGAGGCCGACGACGACGCGACCGGCCGGGCCGGCAGGAGGGGTCTTGGCGAAGGCGGGCTTGCCCAACAGATTGGGCGCGATGATGCCTGCAGCCCCACCTAGCGCCATCAGTCGCAGCGCTTCGCGCCTCGAGTAGTTGGACGTAGTCGATGAATTTTTGGTCATGGTAGTTCCTCTCTTGTTATCTGTTATGCGTTTGCTGCTACTGGACGGGCATTGCCCGGCCGCTCTCCTGGAATTGCCGCTACCAGTTGGCGCGTGTAGGCTGCTTGCGGGTTCAGGAATATTTGCGAGGGCGGCCCGCGCTCGACGATCCGGCCCTTCTGCATCACAGCGATTTCGTCGCAGATCTGGCTGGCGACGCGCAGGTCGTGCGTGATGAAGACCATCGACACGCCGGTCTCGCGCTGGATCTGGTCCAGAAGCTGCAGGATCTGCGCCTGGATCGACACGTCGAGTGCGGAGACCGCCTCGTCGGCAATCAACAGCTTCGGCTTGAACATCAGCGCACGAGCGATGCCGATGCGCTGGCGTTGCCCACCCGAGAACTCGTGCGGGTAGCGGCCAAAAGCGCCGGCATCGAGACCGACATGGGCCAGAAGCGCACGCGCTTCATCGCGCGCTTGGACATAAGGCATCCCGTGCGCCATCGGGCCTACCGTCATGATGTGACCGACCGTCGAGCGTGGGTTCAGAGAAGCGAAGGGATCCTGGAAGATCATCTGGATCTGGGGTCGAAGCGGGCGGAACTTCGCTTCGGAAAGCTTGGCTATGTCACATCCCTCGAACAAGATCCCGCCGCCGTCACTGTCCAGCAGCTTGATCAGCAGCCGACCCAGCGACGATTTTCCTGAACCGCTCTCGCCTACGACCCCCAGCGTGCGGCCGGGCGCCAGTTCGAACGAAACCTCGTTGACCGCTGTCACAACTCGTTGCGCGCCGAATAGCGCGCTGCCGCCGCGATAGGTCTTCACCAGACCCTCGACCTTCAGGATCGGCTCCTTGCTGGCAGCCTCCGGACGAGGGCGATCTTCGCCGGTCAAATGCGGTACGGCTGCAATCAGGCGCTGGGTATAAGGGTGCTTGGGCGACTTCAACACCTGCTCGGCGCTGCCCTGTTCGACGACATGGCCCTTTTCCATCACAACGACGCTGTCGGCGATCTCGGCCACCACGCCGAAATCGTGGGTGATGAACATCACGCTCATGCCCTTGCGCCGCTGAATGTCACGGATCAGTTGCAGGATCTGAGCTTGGGTGGTGACGTCGAGCGCGGTGGTTGGTTCATCCGCAATCAGCACCGTCGGCTCGAGCGCCAAGGCCATGGCGATCATGACGCGCTGCCGCTGCCCGCCCGAAAGCCGGAAAGGGTACTGGTGATACATGAGTTCGGGATCTGGCAGGCCTACTTCAGTGAGCAGCTCGATGGCGCGGTTGCGACAGGTTTGTGGCGTGCCGAAGCCATGCGCGGCCATGACCTCGTCAATCTGCGCGCCCACCGTCATCAGGGGATTGAGCGCAGAGAGCGGGTCCTGAAAGATCATCGACACGACCCGTCCACGCAGATTGCGCAGCTTGTCTGGCGACATGCCGATGATGTTCATCCCCTCCAGCTGGATGACACCCGATGAGAGGCGGATCACCTTTGGCAGAAGCCCCATGATCGCGTTCGCCGTGACCGACTTACCCGATCCGGACTCGCCTATGATGCAGAGGATCTGGCCGCGTTTCAGATCGAAGGAAATGTTCTTGACAGCATGGGTCCGTTCCATGCCTTGCGGCAAATTCACCGTGAGGTCGCGCACCGAAAGCGCCACATCGTGGGGGGCTACAGCCTGGATGCTTGCGACCATCGAGATCACCTCCCCTTTCAACCGAGCGCGTCCACCCTGTTGCGGACCGCTTCATCGCCCTTTGAGCTGAAGCGCCTCACCGTAGCGGCCGTAGTCTGGCCTTCTCGGCGCTTCGCGCGCTGAGGCTGCGAGAGACGGGTTCTGCTCATCCTGGCGGCTCCCTTGTGAAATCCGGTCCGTGTACCGGACTCTGTTCCCCTTCTTGGAGAACTCTCCGAAGGGGCAAGCCCTGCCTATCGGATGTCCTCTGGAGCCTGCCTTCCATAAGGGTTGCTCCGTTCTTCCAGCCAGTTTGACTGTTCCGTTTCCGCAGAGTCTTCGAAACTTGGCCCTCGCGCGGCAGGAACTTCTGAAAAGAACATCCAGTTCGGCATTTCACTCTGTTCCCGTTTCGGCGCGGAAACCGGGATCAGGCAACCATATCCTTCATCCGGCAATACGCGCCCATGAGGGATAGGACCAAGGCTTTCCGGTGTACATCGGCACCGTGTGCAGGCCATGCCGCCGAGCGGATTGGTGACCGTACGGCCCATCGCAATGTTGGCGCTGCCGATCAAGGTCGATGACTGCGCCGTGTGCCGAATTGCCCATGCCGAAGATCACGCGACTGCATGAAGTGTACCCCCGCTTGCCTCGCGCAGCGAGCTTTCGCACAATAATTGCCTGTCCTGAGGGCTGCTAAACGCAGGATATTCCGTCCAGGCACAAACTCCGCAGACTGCCTCTGCAGGCGGCAGGTTAGGATGCTTCAAATTACCGGAGTCCATCCATGTCCGCGCCGCTCATGCACATCGACTGCAGCCCTTCCCTCTCTCGCGAGGCGGACGTCGTCGTCATCGGCGGCGGCGTGGTGGGCGTGTTCAGCGCATACTATCTGGCGCGCCGCGGCCTCAAAGTCGCCCTGGTCGAGAAGGGGCGTATCGCTGCCGAGCAGTCCAGCCGCAACTGGGGCTGGTGCCGTCAGCAGAACCGCGATGCGCGTGAGCTGCCGATGGCGACCAAGAGCCTCGACCTCTGGGAGAAGGTAGCACAGGAGACCGGCCAAGACACCGGCTTTCACCGCTGCGGGCTCCTCTATCTCTCACAAGACGAAAATGAGCTGGCGGGCTGGGCAAAGTGGCGCGATTTTGCGAGAACGGTCGGGGTCACCACGCACATGCTGAGTGCGGAAGAAGCCACAGAACGGGGCAAAGCGACGGGCCGCAAATGGAAAGGTGGCGTGTTCTCGCCAACTGACGGAACGGCGGACCCTTCCAAGGCAGTGCCGGTTGCCGCGCGCGGCATCATGGCGGCGGGCGGCACCCTACATCAGCATTGCGCGGCGCGCGGGCTGGAGTTGAGCGCCGGCCGGGTGAGCGCTGTGGTGACCGAAGCGGGCACCATCCAGACAAAGACCGTGGTCATGGCCGGGGGCGCGTGGGCTTCTTCCTTCTGCAACCAGCTTGGTGTGCGTTTCCCGCAAGCTGCCGTGCGTTCGTCCATTCTGGCCGTGGCACCCGGCGCAAACAGCCTGCCGGATGCCCTGCATACCACGCGCGTCTCTCTGACGCGGCGCAGCAACGGTGGATACGCGCTGGCGATCAGCGGGCGGGCGCGTGTCGATCCAACGCCGCAGCAGTTCAGGTTCAGCCGCGAGTTTGTACCTATGTTCGCCCGCCGCTGGCGCAATCTCGCCCCGGGCGCCTTCGAGGGCTGGCGTCAAGGCCATGAAAGCCTGCGCAAATGGACCCTCGACGGCATCACGCCAATGGAACGGAACCGGATTCTCGACCCGAAGCCCGACATTGGACAGATTCGGCTGACATATCGAAGAGCCTGCGAATTGATCCCCGAACTCCACCGCGTCGCGATCTCCGATGTCTGGGCGGGTTATATCGACAGTACACCCGATGGCATTCCCGCAGTCGGTGAAGTGGAGGGGATTCCGGGCTTCATCCTGGCGGCGGGATTCAGTGGTCACGGCTTCGGGATTGGCCCCGGCGCGGGGCATATGATCGCCGACATCATCACAGGCAGCGAGCCTATTGTCGATCCGCGTCCTTATAGGCCCGAGCGTCTGAAGACCGCTGCGTGGGGCAAGGTCGCTGAATTCTGAGAAGACCGTCTTGCCAAGGTACAATCGGTCGCGCACGAGATTGAGGCCACGAGGCGGCCAGCACCAAAAAACAGGGAAGTGACGATGCGCGAATATGAGATTGCCGCCATTCCTGCCGACGGGATCGGCCCAGAGGTGATTGCCGCAGGTCTCCAGGCGCTTGAGGCGCTGCAGCAGCGCTGCGGCGACTTCAAGCTGCGCGTCCAGCACTTCGACTGGGGCTCAGACTATTACAAGGCCCATGGTCGGATGATGCCCGAAGATGGGGTGGCGCAACTGAAGCGCTTCGACGCCATCTTCTTTGGCGCGGTAGGCGCCCCCGATCTGCCTGACGACATCACGCTCTGGGGCCTCCGGCTGCCGATCTGCCAAGGCTTTGATCAGTACGCGAATGTGCGGCCGACCAGGATATTGCCCGGGATTGTTTCGCCGCTGGCGGGCGTTGGCCCTGGCGATCTGGATTGGGTGATCGTGCGTGAGAATTCCGAGGGCGAGTATTCGGGCCACGGCGGCCGCGCCCATCGCGGCCTCCCCGAGGAGGTCGGAACCGAGGTCGCGATCTTCACGCGCGTCGGCGTCACCCGCATCATGCGCTATGCATTCCGGCTGGCGCAGTCACGGCCGCGAAAGCTCCTGACAGTTGTTACGAAATCCAACGCGCAGCGTCACGGCATGGTAATGTGGGACGAAATCGCAGCCGAGGTGGCGCGGGAATTCCCGGACGTCGCGTGGGACAAGATGCTAGTCGATGCTATGACAGTGCGTATGACGTTGAAACCTCGGAGCCTCGATACGATCGTCGCCACCAATCTTCACGCCGACATATTGTCGGACCTTGCAGGCGCGCTCGCGGGCAGTCTCGGCGTTGCACCGACCGCCAACATTGATCCCGAGCGGCGCTATCCCTCGATGTTCGAGCCAATTCACGGCTCGGCATTCGACATCGCCGGCAAGGGTATTGCCAACCCGGTCGCCACCTTCTGGACCGCTGCCCAGATGCTCGAACATCTGGACGAGAGCGCAGCGGCCGTCCGGTTGATGAGCGCTGTGGAAACGGTGACGAGTGAAGGCGTGCTAACGCCCGACGTGGGAGGGACAGCGACCACGCAGGAAGTGACGGACGCCGTCTGCCGGACGATCCGCGGTTCGAACGTGTGACAGGTTTCCAATGAAGCTCGACAAGATCGACATCAAGATCTTATCCCAATTGCAAAAGAACGGGCGGGTCACCAATGTCGAGCTTGCCGATCTGGTCAACCTTTCGCCGAGCCCTTGCCTGATGCGGGTGAAGAAGCTTCAGGCCGAAGGCTTCATCACCGGCTATTCCGCCCAGATCGACGTGTCCAAGCTCGGACAGACTCTAACGATCTTCACCGAAGTCACGCTCAAGCACCATCAACAGAACGACTTCGCGAGATTTCTCACCGCAATTCAGAAAGTCGATTCTGTCATCGAATGCCATCTGGTTTCAGGCGGCTACGACTATCTTGTGAAGTTTGTCACAGCGGGCATAAGCGAGTATCAGACGATCATGGAGCGCATGATCGAATTGGATATCGGAATCGACAAATATTTCAGCTTCGTCGTGCTGAAGTCACCGATCGTGAAATCCCATTTGCCTCTCGACATCATTTTCGACAGATGAGAACGCAGCTCCGGCTCGATTCTCAAGCGCGTGCGCTCGTGCCACGCTCCATCTTGTCGCGCGCGGCATTTGTCGAATCGATGTCACGTTTCAGGGGAGGCCGTCATTGTCACTCGTCTGAACGGTGCTTAGCCTAAAACTTCGACTGCATCTGGACACTTCCAGCGAACGCCTGTTGTCGCCTTATCCTCGTCAAATGATTAAATATATATATCATGCGATGATAAGTCTGCACGCACAGATGCTCGCAGAGTTGCGACAGTCTAGCCTCGGGTCACAGTTGGACCAAAGGCAACAGGCGAAAAAGATGAACAAGATCGACGCTTTGATCCGCCGAAGAGCTGACGATCGCCGGAAGACCGCGCAAGCCTGTGTATCGCGCATTCTCCGGAACGCCAAAGCCCGCGGTGTCGATATCTCCATTGTCGGATCCCTCGCGAAAGACCGTTTCCGCGTCCACTCCGACGTAGATCTGCTGGTTCACGGAAGCACTGATCCCGCGCACCGGGCCATGGTAGGGCGCTTGGTCGCAGACCAGCTTCGGGGAACGAACATTCCCTATGACCTGATCTTTGCCTCAGACGTTTCGTCCGAACGAGTGCAGGAATTGCTTGATGACAGCGTTTAAGCATCCGGCATTCGCAAAACTGTCGCCAAAAATCGCCCGCGGTGCGAAGGAACTGCAGCAAATCGAGGAATATCTGTCGGCTCATGGGAGTGAGATGTCACTGGGCGAATGGGGAGCGGTCGCAGCTGTTTCGCTGGCAGTCCACAATGTCTACAACGGCATCGAGGACATCCTGCTCAGCCTGTCCAACGACATAGACGGCCTCGTTCCCCAAGGCCTACGATGCGCCAGGATGTGCTCGATCAGATGTCGGCGGAAATTGCAGGCATCCGCCCGGCTGTGCTCGACCCCGAGCTTTATCAGTCCCTGAGTGAGTTGAAGGGATTCCGTCAGTTGGTGAGGCATCGCTACGGCTTTGACCTGAAAACAGACAAGGTGCAGGAAAACCTCGACAGGGTGAAAGAGGCATTTCCGTCTTTCGTCAAGGCCATTGTTTACTTGGAAAGCACTCTTACTCAGGAAACACGCATGACAGTGATGGCGGCGGCGACGGCTCAGGAGGCGGGGCATCTGGTGGTCCCTGAACCCAATGGCTCAGTCGTGTGCGCCGGAAGAGATTCTGTGGGCGTTGACCCCTGAGAATTGTCGGCTGGTGGCGCTGATCCATCGGTATCGACCGCAAAGCATCACGGAACTGTGCAGGTTGGCGGCGCCCCCGCAGCCGAACGTATCCGCTCCTTGGCGGCCCTTGAGCGGGCGGGAATTGTCTCAATGGCGGGCTCCAGGCCGAAGAGACCCGAACTCGCCGTGCAACGAGTCACGATCGACCTCGCTGAGCTTCAGAATGGCCGATGCGAGGTCGACGATTCGTGGAAAAAAATCGCCGGACCATCATCTTTGCTGTGCCATGAATAACAGGGGCAAAGTCGATCAGTGGGATGCGCAGCCGCCGCTGACGAGGTTTGGCAAGTATTGGACGTAAAGCCTCACGCCGAGCCGATCGCAGATAGTCCCAAAAGGAGAGCCGGAGTTTTTGGCAAGTTTCATTAGGCCCAGTAAGGTATCACGACAGGCGCGTCCTGCCTGTAAGCGGGTTTCGCCGGAAATCTTGCGCCGGATCACCTGGCATTGAATGTCGCTCTCGGAGCCGTTGGTATACAGAAGATTTCCCGGGCCGAGCGCGGACGGTTGCCAAGTCGGTCTTGTTGGCGCAGCACCTCGGGATTTGCTTCGGGAGAACGAAGCGTCTAGCCTGACACTTAGGCCGGAAACATCCGAAAGACCCGGACTGTGTGAGTTTCGCCCTGGTCGATGCGATGCCCGCTAGATGTCTTCTGGATTGACCGAGGTCGGTTCGGCGATGGCAATGATCATCCCTTCATCGCTGACCGTACGTCCTTGTCTTCGAGGGTTTGATCCAGCGTCATCCGCGTGCGTTCGAGGATTCCATCAATATCGTCGTCTGTGCAGCAGAGCGGCGGCGCATAGCCGAGGATGCCGCTGTTGAAGGCACGGATGACAAGGCCGTTCACCCACGCGCGTTCGAAGATGCGGCGCCCCGGATCGGCCGCCGCCGGCAGCGGCGTCTTGCGTGCCTTGTCGGTGACCAACTCGATTGCTGCCAGCATGCCGCGACCGCGAATATCGCCAACCAGCGGGTGGTCGGCGAACGAGCGAAGGCCTTCCATCAAGCGCTTCCCCACCTTCCGCCCATTCTCGAGCAAGCCATCTTCATAGAGACGCAGGCATTCGAGCCCGACCGCCGCGCTGACGGGATGGGCCGAATAAGTATAGCCATGGCCGACAGCCGCTTTGCCGGCTCCGTCCGCGATCGTATTGTATACGTGGTCCGACATGAAGACGGCGCCCATCGGCACGTAGCCCGAGGTCAGACCCTTCGCCGTGGTCATGAAATCCGGCACGACCTCGTCTTCCTCGCAGGCGAAGAGCGGGCCGGTACGGCCAAAGGCAGTGATAACTTCGTCGGCGACGAACAGAATGTCGTGTTCCTTGCATACGGCGTGCAGAGCCTTCAGCCAACCTGTCGGTGGAACGAGGACACCACCCGAACCCTGGATGGGTTCGGCGTAGAAAGCCGCAACGCGGCCCGCGCCGAGTACTGCGATTTTGGCCCGCAGGGCCGCGACCGATGCATCGATGATCGCCTGCGGGTCGGAACCGACCGGATTGCGATAGGCGTAGTGCGAGGGAATTTTGTGCTGCCAGTCGTAAGGCACGCCGAAACCCGCATGGAAAGCCGGGATCGCGGTCAGACCTGACCCTGCCGTCGAGGATCCATGGTAGCCATACTCGACCGAGATGAACTGGTCTTTTTGCGGCGTACCCTTGGCATGGTAGTAATAGCGAATGAAGCGGATCGTACTGTCGACTGCGTCGGAGCCGCCAAGCGTGAAATACACATGGTTCAAATCGCCGGGCGCCAGTTCGGCAAGCCTGGCAGCAAGGCGAATGGCAGGCTCGGATCCCAGCCCGAAATATCCCGTCGCATAGGGAAGCTCTCTTAGCTGCTTTGCTGCTGCTTCAACGACGCTTTCCTGGCCGTATCCGATGTTTACACACCATAGACCGGCGAATCCGTCCAGCAGGGTTTTCCCGCTTGCATCGGTCACTGTTGCGCCCTTGGCGGATTTGAGCACCCGCACGCCCGTCTCCTCGTGGCTCCGATAGCATGAAAACGGGTGAACCAGATGTGCGCGATCGAGTTCGATCAGCGAGTTTGCCAGCATTTCTTCCTCCGATTCAGTGTAGTGCCTGACTGGCGAGAGCATAAGTCCGGTGTGGTGTGGTTTCGTCCTTCAGGTCGTTTTCCAGCGTGATCTGCTGCGCGGTCATGGTTCATTCCGGGCCTGAATTCTCCTGGGCCCAAGGTAGGCTGCCGCGGACAGCAGTTCCTCCCGACCAGAACCTGAGCGATAGGCGTTTTGACTTTCCTTTGTCGCTGGCGCCGCATCTTATGCCGACGCACGGCTGAAAGATCGCGCTCCCGCCGAAGCTCGAAACGAACTCAGGCGCAACTCTCTGCCAAAGCTCTCACGCAATACAAAACAATCTGCTTCAGGGCGCATCGAATGCGGCGACTAGTCTTCTCCGGTTCTCATTATGATCCTTGCTGTTAAAGGCACGCAGTGCCGACAGGAAGGATCGACGCCCATGACCCAGTTCAGACCGAAATACATCACCTTCGACTGCTACGGTACACTGACCAACTTCGACATGGCCGGCGCGGCGAGACGCGTTTACGGCGCGCAGCTCTCCCCAGCTGGAATGGCGCAGTTCATCAAGGATTTCTCGGCCTATCGCCTCGATGAGGTTCTTGGCGCCTGGAAGCCCTATGTCGAGGTCGTGCACAATTCCGTGGAACGGACCTGCAAGCGCAACGGCGTCGCATTCCGGCCCGAGGATGCCCAGCGCATCTATGCGGAAGTGCCGACATGGGGCCCGCACCCGGATGTGCCGGCGGGCCTGGCCAAGGTCGCCAGGGAAATCCCACTGGTGATCCTGTCGAACTCCATGAAGAGCCTGATCATGTCAAACGTGGAGAAGCTCGGCGTACCGTTCCACATGGTCATCACGGCCGAGGAGACCGGCGCCTACAAGCCTTTGATGAAGGGCTTCGAATATATGTTCGAGAAGCTCGGCTGCGGCCCGGAGGACATTACGCACGTGTCGTCCTCATTTCGCTATGATCTCATGACCGCCTATGATCTCGGTATCAAGAGCAAGGTCTGGGTGAACCGCGGCCACGAGCCTGCGAACCCCTTCTACGAATATACCGAGATCAAGGATATCGGCGGTCTGGCCGGCGCCGTCGGACTGGAGCCTGTTCGGGAATTCGCCTGAACGTCTGTTTGCTGGCGCAGTCGCCAGACCGAGGCGCTCCCAAACGTTAATAATCACTGGTCGCAATAGAGAAGGGGCGGTTTTCACCGCCCCTTTCTTGTTGTTCCAACGCTCTAGGCGCTGCAAGTATTTCCACCTGCTTGCAAGATAACTAATTAAGCCCGCCAACATGAAGCGTCTTGACCTCGAGATATTCCTCGATGCCGAGCTGCGATCCTTCGCGCCCCACTCCTGACTGCTTGACACCGCCGAAAGGCGCAACCTCGGTCGAGATCATGCCTGTGTTGAGCCCGACCATACCGAACTCCAGCGCCTCAGCAACACGCCATGACCGCTTGAGGTTGTCGGTGTAGAAGTAGGCGGCAAGGCCGAACGGCGTACCGTTTGCGATCGCGATGGCCTCTTCCTCCGTCTCGAAGCGAAAGAGCGGCGCCACCGGACCGAACGTCTCTTCCGATGCCAGGAGCATCTCGGTGGTAGCCTCTCCCAGCACGACCGGCCGTGCATATTGCTTGCCCTCCGGCACCGTCTCGCTTTGGGCGATGACCCGCGCACCTTTCGCCTGTGCATCCGCGATGTGACGCTCGATCTTATCGATCGCGGCGGCGTTGATCATCGGCCCGATCTCAGTGCCCTCGTCGGTCCCTGCGCCAACCTTCATCCGCGCGACACGCTGGCTCAGCTTTTCGGCGAAAGCATCGTAAACGCCTTCCTGCACGAGAATCCGGTTCGCGCAAACGCAGGTTTGACCACCATTGCGGAACTTGGATGCGATCACCCCTTCAACTGCCTTATCCAGATCGGCGTCGTCAAAGACGATAAAGGGCGCGTTGCCGCCAAGCTCCAGGCTCAGCCGCTTGATGCTATCGGCCGCGCCGCGCATGAGCAGCGCACCGACGCGGGTCGAACCGGTGAACGAGATCTTGCGCACCGTCTCGTTGGCCATCAGTTCGTTGCCGATTTCGATGGGCATACCGGTCACAATGTTGATCACGCCGGCAGGGATACCTGCCCGTTCCGCCAGAACGCCGAGCGCCAGCGCCGAGAATGGCGTAAATTCCGACGGCTTGATGACAACCGTACAACCTGCGGCCAGCGCCGGTGCTACTTTGCGCGTGATCATCGCGTTGGGGAAATTCCACGGCGTGATGATGGCGCAGACCCCGACGGGTTCTTTCAGCACCAGAATGCGGCGATCGGCCGTGGGTGACGGAATGGTCGAGCCACCGATCCGGCGCGCCTCCTCCGCAAACCATTTCACAAAAGATGCGCCGTAGCGGATTTCCGCCAACGCCTCGGCAAGCGGCTTGCCTTGTTCCAGCGTCAGCAGGAGCGCAAGATCCTGTTCGTGCTGACGGATGAGGTCGTGCCAGCGCTCCAGAAATCCTGCACGCTCGGCATGGGTCCTTTTCTTCCAGCCTTTGAACGCCTCGGCCGCAGCGTCGATTGCGGCTCTCGTCTCGTTCTCCCCCATTTCGGGAACGGTGCCGAGAACACTTTGGCTGGCAGGGTCAATGACATCGACCACGCCCTTCGTTTCGCCATCCCACCAGACACCGCCAATCAGCGCCTGCTGGCGGAAAAGGTCGGAATCGTTGAACATACCAATCTTCGTCATCGCATTCATGGTCTTTCCTCTGCTCTTTCAGCTCAATCGTGCCAGCACGGCCTGCGTGATTGTTTCAGTCCTGTCCTTGCCCGCGATCGTGCCAATCCCCCGCGCGGTTGCGGACTCGATTGCCGACATCACTTCTGCCGCAGCCTGCCTCTCGCCCAGGTGCTCGAGCATCATCGCACCGGACCAGATCGCTGCGATCGGATTGGCGACGCCGAGATGCGCGATGTCGGGCGCCGAACCATGGACCGGCTCGAACATGGAAGGCGCGCTGCGATCGGGATTGATATTGGCGGAGGCGGCGTAACCCAGCCCGCCCTGAATGGCCGCTCCAATATCCGTGAGGATGTCGCCGAAAAGGTTCGATGCGACGATTACGTCGAGGCTTTCCGGCGCCAGGACCATGCGGGCGGCAATGGCGTCGATGTGGTACTGCGAGACCTCCACATCGGCATAGTCTTTCGCCAACTCGCGCGTGACCTCATCCCAGAAAACCATGGAGTGTTTCTGCGCGTTGGATTTGGTGACAGATGCGAGCTGCTTGCGACGCGACCGCGCCTGTTCGAAACCGAAACGGATGATCCGTTCGACACCCGTACGCGTGAAGATCGCAGTCTCGACCGCGACCTCATCGGCCGTGCCGGAATGAACCCGCCCACCGGCGCCGGAATATTCGCCTTCCGTATTCTCGCGGATGCACAGGATATCG
This sequence comes from Mesorhizobium sp. M0991, assembly GCF_040318915.1. Classification (NCBI taxonomy): domain Bacteria; kingdom Pseudomonadati; phylum Pseudomonadota; class Alphaproteobacteria; order Hyphomicrobiales; family Phyllobacteriaceae; genus Mesorhizobium; species Mesorhizobium sp. M0991. The sequence goes on along the minus strand of NZ_JAMYNE010000024.1, from coordinate 31,012 downwards.
AAACCATCGGAGCGGAGGGGCCCCTGAACGCCCGGCAACAGCCGGTGCGGTCGTATGTTGGCGTACTGCGTGAACCCTTTCCGGATCGGCAGGAGCAGTCCGTGAAGCGATACAGAGTCGGGCACTTCCGCGGACCAGCCGACGGCGCCGAGATAGATCGCATCGAATTTTCGAAGTGTCTCGATGCCGTCTGACGGCATCATTGCACCGGTCTCCAGATAGTAGGCGCACGACCACGGGAATCTTGTGTCATCAAGGGCGAAACCGCCCCGCTTAGCCGCCGCCTGCAGCACCTGCCATGCCGCCTGCGTCACGTCCTTGCCGATGCCGTCGCCGGGGATAAGCGCTATCTTGTAGGTCTTCATTGATGGGGGTCCTCATTCGCACTAGCGTCATCGGAACAATAATGGACCGCCGGCCGCATTTTCCGTCGTGGATGAGCCGCCCGACGGCGTCGAATCGCGTCAGGCGGAACCTGGAAAGCCGATTGTTCTGGAACGGCCGCGCGCGCTATTCGGCCCGACCTTGAGCACTGAACTCAATCATAAACGCAGACGTAGATCTTGCGCACGGTCTCGATCGTGCGCCAGACGCCGACGAAACCGGGCTTCATTACGAAACTGTCGCCGGCGCGGTAGGTCTTGGTCTCACCGCCCCTCTCCTCGATTTCGACGAGACCCGAAACGATGTGGCAGAACTCGTAGATAGTGCCCTTGATCGAATGCGTCTCGCCGGGCGTCGCCTCCCAGACGCCGGTCAGAACCTTCTCACCTTTCGAGGCATCCTGCGCCCAGGTCTTGAAGGATGGATTGCCCGAAATGAGCCGCTCCGGAGCCGGTAATGCCTCCTTCGGCGCGAAGTCTGGAACTGTGTCGATCGTGATCAGAAGTGACATGTGATGTTTCCTGGTTAGTAGCCGAGTGTCCGATCGACGAGGCCGATCAATTCTTCTCCGGCGCGGTGGCGCCGGATATTGTCCACGACGGATTGTGCCGCCGTATGCGGTTGCGTCACCGAGGCGATGTGCGGCGTTATCATCACCTTCGGATGCGACCACAGCGGATGGTCTTGCGGGAGCGGTTCTGGATCGGTGACATCAAGCATCGCCGCAGATACGTGACCGGTGTCGAGCGCGTCGATCAGCGCGGCCTGGTCCAGTTGCGGACCCCTGCCGACATGCAGCAGCTGCGCCCCGACGGGCAGTAAGTCGAAGAACTCTGCATCGAGCATGCCGTGCGTTTGTTCCGTGAGCGGGAGCAGGCAGACAAGAATATCCGTTTGCTTCAGAAAGCCCGCGAGTTGGTCCGTGCCGTGAAAACAGGCGACGCCCTCTATGCGCCTTTCGCTGCGGCTCCACCCGGCAACCGGAAACTGGAACGGTTCCAAGCGCTCGATAGCTGCGCGGGCCAGCATGCCAAGGCCGAGGAAGCCAACCCGGCGTTCGGCCGCCTGTCGAGCGGCAATCGGTTGCCAGAGGCATCTTTTCTGCTGCTCGAGATAGGCGGGCATCTCCCGGTGGAGCGCCAACACGCCGAGCGCGACGTATTCCTGCATCATGCGTATGATGCCGTCCTCGACCATGCGCACAAGCTTCACATGGCTTGGCACCACGTCCTGCTTGAATTGGTCAACGCCCGCGCCGATCGAAAACAGCACTTCCAGATTGCGGTAGCGCGCGATCTCGTCCGGCACCGTCCAGGTGATGAGATAGCGCACCTTCTCCGGCTCCATCTCGTCCCCGGAATGGAAGAATTCCAGATCCGGGAGCTGGCGCGCAAAGATCTCGCGGAAGACCGCAGCACGCGCCGCATCGGAATTGAAAAGAAACGCCATGGTGACCGCCCTTCCTTCAGGCCGCAAGACGCGCGCCGAGCCCCTCGATCATCTTCCGGCAAGCGGCGAGTTCACCAATCTCGATATATTCGTCGGGACGATGGGCACGGCCGATGTCGCCGGGTCCGCAAACGACCGCATCGATGCCGGCCTGCTGATAAAGTCCGGCCTCCGTGCCGTAACTCACGGCTGTCAGCGGCTCCTGCCCCGTCAGCTCCGTCAGAACGGCCGCTAGCTCGCTCCCGTTGGCGGGCGCAAGGGCGGGATAGGTGCTCAACTCGTGCCACGCCACATCGAAGCCGCTGTCTCGCAGGGCGAAAAGCCGGGCCTTGACCGGCTCAAGCAGGGAGGCTGGAGAAACGCCGGGCACGGCGCGCGCCTCGATATCGGCAGTGCAGTGGCCAGGGATGATGTTGACCGCCTGCCCACCGGCGATGACGCCCACCTGCAAGGAAGAATATGGGGGCTCGAAATTTTGATCGAGCGGCCCGTCGGCGAGGGATCGGCCGTAGGCCACGGCGTGCGTGATGACGCCGGCCATGGCATGCACGGCATTGAGTCCGAGATCGGGGCGTGAGGAATGGCCTGATCGCCCGATCACCTCGAGCCGCGCGGCGGCCTTCCCCGTGTGCGCGCGCACAGGCTGCATCCGGCTCGGCTCGCCGACAATCGCGCCAAGCGGCCTCTCGCATAAGCTCGGCAACGCGGCTAGGAGATGCGGCACACCACGGCACCCCGCCTCTTCGTCGTAGGAGAATGCGAGATGAACTGGCTGCCGCAGGGTCATCGCCGCAAGTCCTGGGAGTGCGGCCAATGCGCAGGCGAGGAAGCCCTTCATGTCGGTGGTGCCGCGGCCGTATAGCCTGCCGCCCTCGCGGCGCAGGACGAACGGGTCCGAGCTCCATTCCGGCTCGCCGGCCGGGACGACATCCATATGTCCGGAGATGATGTAGCCCCGACCCTGGCACGGGCCGATCGTGAGGAAAAGGTTGGACCGGTCGCCCTCGGGACCGGGTAGAACCGTCACCTCGGCTCCGGCTGCCTGACAGTAGTCGCGGATCCAATCGACGATCGCGCCGTTTGGGGTGCCCACAACAGAGGGAAATCCAATCAGCGTCGCGAGGATTTCTTCAACGTTCATGGCGGTCCGATCTGCTTGCACACTATCACCGGGTGCAACCAGCCTATCCGTAGGCAGCAGTGTTCCCTGCCGAATCGCGTCGTGCTTTGGCCAAAGATTGCGAAAAAGCACCTCGAACCAGCGAAACCTGCTGGCTTTCCCGTGTAATGCTGCGGCAAAAGGGGCATGTCGCGATATGGTGATCGATGACAGGATCAACACCGCGTGCCTTGCGCATTCGTTGAAGGAGCGGATCGACTGAGATGCAGAGATCAGTACGCCTGAAATCCTTCGAACTGGTCGCGCGGGACATTGATGATGTCGACGTCAAGCTACTGCACGCGCTGTCGATCTCAGTCCGCTGGCCTCATCGGCCGAAGGATTGGGACTTTCTGCGCCGTGCCGGCCGCGGCATTGTTGCCGTTGATGGTATTGGACGCGTTTTCGGCAGCGCGATGTGGTTTCCTCACGGGGACGATTTCGCCACCATCGGCGTAGTGATCACAACGCCCCGCACGCAAGCGCAAGGAGGCGGCCGATGGCTCATGGACTTGGTGCTCGAGCAGTGCGGCGATCGCAACTTGGCACTCAATGCTACCCATGCTGCCTATCCTCTTTATGTCTCACTCGGCTTCACGACCGAGGCGATCGTATACATGCGCCAGGGGGAGGTCCCACAGACGCTCCCAACAATGCCGGCCCTGGACGGTCAATTGCAGGCGCTATCGAGCGACAGGCTGAAGGAGATCACGGCGCTGGATACGCGCGCGTTTGGGACAAACCGCGAGAGGCTGCTCGCGTTGCTCGCGGCCGATGCCTCAATCTGCACTTTGAGCCGCGGCGGCGAGATCGTCGGCTATTCCATATGTCGCGAGTTCGGACGTGGTCACGTGATCGGCCCCATGGTCGCGCGCAACGATCTTGATGCGGTCCATCTCACAGCCGTGCATCTGAAGGAACTGGCAGGACGGTTCGCCCGCGTCGACACCCGCGAGAAGGATGGCGTGTTTGCCGCGTTTCTCCAGCAGTGCGGCCTCGGCATTGCCGAGACCGTTACGACCATGTCCAAAGGGCGCCGCTTTCTGAACCGGGAAGACAATGGGCCTTGGGTCTATGGATTGGCCGGCCACGCCTTGAGCTGAATGCAGGCACGCTGCCGCGCTTCAACCAGCGGTCAGAGGATCAGGTCGATCAGTGCGCGCGTCGATCAACCGGCAAAATGCGGTTGCCGTCACGCGGCCGGAACGGCTGCCGCTTCGAATCTGCTCCGAATCCCGGATTCGGTTTCCGCTGCCGGCATTATGACCGTCCGACGCGCATCCGCCACGCCATCCACGATGACATGGCCGATGCCGCGCGAGCACGGCTCGATGCGCGCGTTGAGGTGATAAATGTCCCGCAGCAGATCGGATGTGATGACGGCCGGCGATGACCCGCATGCGACCAGCCGGCCGTCCGCGATGACCATTGTCTGATCGCTGAAGCGCAGGGCGTGATTGAGATCATGCAGGGCGATCAGCACGACCATGCCTCGCGCCAGAGCAAGTTCCCGCATGAGGCCGAGCACTTCCACCTGCCGAGACAGATCGAGTGCTGATGTCGGTTCGTCCATCAGCAGGATCTCCGGCTCGCGCACCAGCGTTTGTGCCAGGCTGGCGAGTTGCCGCTGGCCGCCGGAAAGCTCGCCAATGTTGCGGAAAGCGATGTCGGCGATGCCGAGCGCCGCCAGTGTCTCGTCGATGCGAGCCAGATCATCGTCGCTCACAGACCAGCCCATACCCTGCTTACGGGCGAGCAACACTGACTCATAGACGGTGAGCACCGCGTTGGCGGACGTTTCCTGTGGCATGTAGCAGATGCCGCTCTTCCCGCGAATGGCCCCCTCGACATGCATTGCTCCCGGTCCGTGCAGGAGGCCGGCGATGCGCCTGAAGAGCGTCGACTTCCCGGCGGCATTCGGACCGATCACGGCCACGATGTCTCCGCCCTCGAACGCTGGCGTCGTCACATCCCGAAGCCGGAGGCTCGTGCCGTAGCGCGCGCCGAGCGCCTCGAGCCGGATCGTCACCATGAGCGCCTCGTGCTGGACAGGATGAGCGAGATGAAGAACGGGATGCCGATCAGCGAGGTGACGATGCCGATCGGGAAGACCGTCCCAGCGATAAGCGACTTGCTGACGACCGAGCTAGCCGACAGGATGAGCGCGCCCGCAAGGGCCGAGGCGGGCAGGAAGAAGCGTTGGTCCTCGCCGATGACCATGCGCGCGATGTGCGGGCCCACGAGGCCGATAAAACCTATGGTGCCGACGAAGGCGACGGGAACGGCGGCGAGGAGGCTCACCAGGATGAGCGTCTCGAGCCGCAGGCGACCGACCTTGACGCCGAAGCTGGCCGCCTTGTCCTCACCGAGCCTCAACGCCGTCAGCGCCCAGGCGCGCCGGGCGAAAATGGGTAAGACTGCGAGGAGAATGAATGTGGTGACTGCAAGCTTCGGCCAGGTGGCCTTGGTGAGGCTGCCCATTGTCCAGAAGACGACCGCCGCCAGCGCTTCCGCCGACGCGAAAAACTGGACGAGCGCGAGCAGCGCGTTGAAGGTGAAAACCAGCGCGATGCCGAGCAGCACGATGGTCTCCGCGCTGACGCCGCGCTTTACGCTCAGCACGTGAATGAGGAAGGCCGCCAGCATCGCCATCACGAAGGCGTTGATCGGCACAACATACTCTACCGCGGCGGGGACTAGCCTCACGCCGAAGGCAAGTGCAAGCGCGGCGCCGAAGCTCGCGGCGGCGGATATGCCGAGCGTGAAGGGGCTCGCCAGCGGGTTGTTGAGGATGGTCTGCATCTGCGCGCCGGCCACGGCGAGCGCTGCCCCGACGACAATGGCCATCAGGGCCACCGGCATGCGGATGTCCCAGAGCACCACGCGCACCTGCTGCGGCACCGTGTCGGGAAACACAAGCGCCCGCACGACCTCGCCAAGTCCGTAGCGGGCGGGACCGACCGCAAGGTCGACGCACAGGCTGAAGAGCAGGGCAGCGCCGAGGCCGGCAAGGATCAACTGCCGCCGCCAGACGAGAGCGCGGTAACGCCCTCGTCCATCGGTGCTGTCGAGCGCGGTGCTGACGGCCGTCGATTCAATCGACATCGGTCAGCGAGACCCAGTGGCCGGGCCTATATGCGACGGGCAGGAATTTCTCGTGCAACTCCCTGAAGGTCGCCTCGGGATCGAGATCGGCGAAAAGATCCGGATGAAGCCACTTCGCCATCTGCTGGATGGCCACGAACTGATAGGGGCTGTTGTAGAACTGATGCCAGATGGCATGCACCGCGCCATCCTCGACGGCCTTCACGCCGGTCAGCGCCGGCCGCTCGGTCAGCGCCTTCAGCTTGCGCAGCGCCTCTGCCTGATCACGGCCGGGCCCGACGCCGACCCAGGCACCGCCCGGCACATAGGCTTCCCACCATCCGCCGGTGACGATGATCTGATCCGGGTCGGATGCGATGATCTGTTCGGGATTGAGCGTGCCGAACGTGCCGGGGATGATGTCCTTGGCGATGTTGTCGCCGCCTGCCATCTCGACGAATTTGCCGAAATTGTCGTCGCCGAAGCTCATGCAGCAGTCGTCGGAATAGCCGCCGGCGCGTTCGATGAGGACCTTGGGCCTTTCCGGCTTGGCCTTCTCGATGACATCGGTAACGCGCGCGATCTCGGCGGCGCGCCAGGTGATGAATTCCTCGGCGCGCTCCTCCTTGCCGAACAGCTTGCCGAACAGGCGCATGCTGGGTTCGGTGTTGGTGAAGGGGCGCTCGCGGAAATCGACATAGACCAACGGAATGCCGGCGGCGGCGAGCTTCTCGATATACTTGCCGTCTTCCGTAGCCTGCTTCGACTCGATATTCATCAGGATGACGTCGGGCTTGAGCGAGACGGCCTGCTCGACGTCGAAAGTACCGTCCTTGAAGCCGCCAAAAGTTGGGATCTCCGCCATCCTGGGGAATTTTTCGAGATAGGCGGCGTAATTGTCCGGATCCGCTTGGCTGAAATCCTCGCGCCAGCCAGCGATGCGCTTGAACGGATCCTCGGTGTCGAGTGCCGCGACGAGATAGACCTGCCGGCCCTCACCCAGGATTACCTTCTCGACCGGGACGTTCACCTCGACCTGGCGGCCCGTGATGTCAGTCACTGCAACCCTTTCGGCCCTGGCGGCCAGCGTCATCGACAGGGCGACGATAGCGGCCGCCATCGTCCCTGCTGGGATCCTTCCGAAATTCATCGCGCCCTCTCTTGAAGTGGACTAGCCAGAGGGTGGCTTATAAAAGATGACTTCAATTCTCAAGAAATATCTTTTAGAGCCATTCCAGACTGGTGCGACGACAAGGGGTCTGGAATGGCGGGCGAGCCCAATTATTCGCTGCGGGACGAGATACGCGACTATTGGTCGACGCGCGCCGGAACATTCGACCTTTCGGTGGGGCATGAAATCTTCTCACAGCGGGAACGCTTGGCCTGGCACAGGCTGATGCTCAAGCATTTGGGGCGCGGGGATGGGCGTCGCGCGCTCGACCTCGCTTGCGGCACCGGGGTCGTATCCCATCTCATGCACGACCTGGGTTATGCCGTGACCGGGCTCGATTGGTCAGAGACCATGCTTGCCCGCGCGCGTGCAAAGGCGACGCAGAGGGAAAGCGGCATCCGGTTCCTGGTCGGCGACGCCGAGCGCACCCTTGAAAAAGGAGAAAGCTATGACGTCCTCGTCACCCGTCATCTCGTCTGGACGTTGGTGGATCCGCGAGCGGCGTTCGCCGAATGGTTCTCGCTGCTCAAGCCTGGCGGACGGCTGCTGATCATTGATGGTGATTTCGTCAGTAAGACCTGGGTAACCTCTCTGCGACAAGTCCTGGAAAGGGCCATTGGCCGGACAGGCGAGCCGGTCCACGGACTGGATCAGGCGATGGCGGACCGCCATCGCAGCATCCTTTCGCGGCTGCACTTTTCGCACGGCGCCAAAGCGGACGAGGTTTGCGCGCTTCTCGTGGAGGCTGGCTTCGAGATACCGGTGGTCGACACCCGGCTCGGCGCGATTCATCGCGCGCAGGCACGGCACATGAACTTCCTCAGGGCGCTGGAACGCTCGACGCAGCATCGCTACGCGATCTGCGCGACCAAGTCGGCCTCGTAGTTGGGAAATTTCTAACGATTTCCACAACCCATCTATCGGCGATTATCGGCTCTCACCGCGCCATTCTTGATCTGACATCCGAACCGCAGACTGAATCCGATTGCTCGCAGCAGCCTCTAAAGACGGACAGCACAGGGCGAAAGACCACCGCGGAAACGTTAGAAAAGAAGCTGTACGGATTGTCCCTGCGCCGAAAGCAGTTTGACGGCCTTCCGATTAAACGAGACGAAAGTCTCCCCGCCAAGCCAGCCGCCTTCAAAAGCGATCACGCCGTCCGCGAAATCGCCGCCGGCATCGAGGACTGACAGCCCTGCCTCAACTGCGGGCCGGTTGACTACAACATTCGCGGTGTTCAGCAACGCCCGGATCGCCGCGGCAATATTTTCGCGCTCTGTCTGGTATTGCCGGGCCAGAACCCAGGCGAACTCGCACAAGGCCTGCAAGCTCACGGCCACGATGTCCGCTTTGGCCAGCAGGTCGACCGCAATGGCTGCCTACCCCTCATCATCGGCGACATAGGCGCGCAGAAGCACATTCGTGTCGGCCGTAACCCTCATTCCTTGCCGGACCCGGCCGCGGCGCCCGCTTCCGCTATCGCCTCGTTGATCTCCTCGATGCTGAGCGCCCGGCCGTTCGTCTTGCCTCTGAGGAAGCCGTGGAGGTCCCGGAACGACCCCTTCGCGCGTGCCGCCTTCAATTCTGCCCGACCGTCGGGCAGCAGATCAAGCTCGATCTTCTCGCCCGGCTTGATGCCCAGATGTTGCAGCACGTCCTTGCGGAACGTTACCTGTCCCCTTGTCGTCACTGTCAACGTTGTCATATCAAACATTCCCGTTCATCGCGTGCCAGCGTCCCTCGCCAAAGGGCCGATACGCATGACGGAGAGGTATGCATAACCACTCCCAAGGAAATAGAAAAATTCGAGTTGCCTCATCCGCTGTCTCCTCGACACTGTCTGGAGCCCGGGCGTTCAGCCGATCGTCGACACCACCACTACGTGCCAGCTGCCCTTACCAAGACTTCACGCGTCGCCTCCCAGTTTCCTGGTCGTCATGGCGCATCGAAGGCATCCTGCCCAAACATCAGGGTAATTGCTGAGTTCCTGTATTGCGCAAGCGAGATCTCTGTCTTCGTTCTGTGAAAAGGCTTGCCGAATTGCTTCCCAACCACGCAACGTTACAGTGGAAGAGACGATCCACCTGGCATCTTCCGCCTAGGCTGAAGCACAAGCTGCTGCCTTGAGCCGGTTCACGAGCTGCAAGGTATTCTCTCGTGATTTGGGCAAGGTCTAAGCTAAAGCCAACTATGGCCTCCTGCCTCTCGGCGCACACTTTCGCCCAACGTTGGAGCGTAGGCAATATTGTATTAGCGTCAATTTGAATACCGCCATCGTCGGTCCCGGCTCAGCCCCTGGCGCGGCGAATAGGCAGTGGTGGCGATCACCGCTGGGCGGCGCAGGGCGCGGGCCTATCCGCGTCTCAGCCGCAGCTCGCGCGTGACTCCCGGCGACGAAATTCGAACTCCGGACCCCTAGAGTCGAAGTTACTGGTGTCAAAAATAGTTGTTTTAGATGAATTACTTAATCAAAATGTCATTTTCGAAAGGCTGGAAAACCAAGATCATCGGATCGCCTAGAGTTGAGGCTTCGTTTCGCGCACTTCAGTCGCTTCTGTTCGCGTGATCGATCCAGCCGTTGGCGATTGAGCAGCATGGAATCGCCGAATTCATGCGTGCGATATCGGTGCTCGGCGAAGGCTGCGGAGGCCTTGGCGAGCAGGGCATCGTCGGCAAAGGCTCGCAGGAGCTCGAAATGGCTTTCGCCGGGCTGGTGGACGCCTGTTAGAATCGCATCGACCACGCGAAGTGGCGTGCCCAGCGCGATACGCCCTGTCGCAATGCCATTTCCGGCACGCACATTGCCGTCGGGGTTGGCAGCTGCCTCAAGCGCGCGCACCACGCTCGTGCCGATTGCGATGATGCGGCTTCCGCGGAGCTTCGCCCGCGCGACCTGCGCCGCCGTGCGCTCGGGAATGCGGTACGGCTCGTCGAGAGGGAGGCGCAAGTCGAGAGCGGGGTCCCCAGTGGAAGACACGCCCGCGGCATGCGTGAGTGTTGCGAAGCCCACGTCTCGCCGACGCCAGGCCTGGAGCGTGCGCCAGTTGAGTGCGAAGCCTGCCGATGGCGCCTCGAACGCCACCGGCCCGGCGGCAATCTTCGTCCAGACATTCCAAAGTGCCAACGGTTCGCGAACATGCGCATATTGGATCGGCCGGCCGTGCTGCGCCAGTCCTGCAAGCACCGCTGCGCGGTCGCCTGGGAAGCGCAACTCGAGAAGGCGAGGATGGTCGAGAAGGCACTCTATGACGGCTTCAAGCCGGCCGAGCCGGAGGTGATCGCCTGGTGATAGCGGGGGCGGAGGCAGCCGATTTTCCGTGCGCATTCGGTGATCGCCCGCGCCGAAGGCAATCGCCAGGAAGTTGGTTGGGTCGGGAAATGTCAGCCAGCCTGCCAGGCGGATCTCGATCGCCTCGTCGCTGGGAAGGTGCGTGCCGCGCAAGCTGGCAGGCAAGGTCGCGGCGTCATTGGCGATGACCAGATCGCCGGCATCGAACAGTATCGCGAGTTCAGTGCGCGACAGGTCGCGCGTCGCGCCGTCCGCCTCCACGACGAGCAGCCTGGCGGCGCGCCGATCCGGACGGTCGGCGGCAATCATCCGCGTGTCTCGGCGAGAAGTGTTGCGCCGGCCGGCAACGTATCGAGCATTTTTTCGATGATCTCGGCAGCAGCCAGGTCGGGACGCTTCAATGTCGACGGATCGGCGTTAGGAAGCGCCAGCGCGTGCAGCGGGGTGTCCATATCGCCGGGATCGAGCGCGAGGAGCCGGATGCCGTCGGCCTTCGCCTCCTCGTCCCAAATCGCCGTCAGGTGAGCAAGAGCGGCCTTGCTCGCACCATACGCGCCCAAGCCGGGATAAGCGTTCACCGCCGCGTCGCTGGAGATGTTGATCACCAGCGCGCCACGGCCCTCGCGCGCGGACGCGGCAAGTGCACCGAACAGTGCTTTCGTCAGCCGGAACGCGCCGACGAGGTTGACCGCGAGCGCTTTTTCCAGCTCTTCGCACTCGGTATCGGCAAGGAGCGCCAGTGGAACGGGCCCGAGGCTCGACGCATTGTTGATCAGAACGTCGAGCCCGCCTAGGCTCGCGGTGACCTGCAACGCGATCGGGTAGATGTCCTTTTTGCCGACGTCGCCGACGATGCCATGTGCGCCCGTCTCGTCAGCGATGCGTTCGACGTTCGCGGCAGTGCGGGCAACGAAGGCGACGAACGCACCCTCTCTGGCAAGCTGCCGGACAAGCGCCAGTCCTAGGCCGGACGTGCCGCCGGTGACTGCTACACGAAGTCCCTGAAGATCAATGTTGGTCAGCATTGACGATACTCCTTCAATCCATACAACCCATTGGTACAAGCTGAAGTTAACTTGAGGTCAAGCATTCATTCCGTGGATCGATGCGACCAGACTCACGTATCGCGGCGCACCTTCGCCTTGTCGGCCAGCGGGCTGATCGCATGCGAGCGGGCCGGAACGGGCGCAAGCGCAGCCGGATCGTGCCGAGCCGGATCGCCTTATCGTCTTGACGCCGCGTATTGGCTGTCGATCGAGGCATTGGCTCCGAGTTCGCCGTGATTATCGGGCCGGTGAAGGAAGCGTATCGCCGTGCAAGCGCCATCGGGTTGCGGCGGCGGAAACAATTCTCAACCTCGCCGAACGCCACCAGTACACTACCAATCTGCAGGCGCGGGGCTTGGGAGGCTCGCGATCGGGCCTGGTCGGACTGATGTTGCCCATCCACGACAATCGTTACTTCTCCGCCATGGCGCAGACTTTTGAGGGACATGTGCGCAGCCGGGGCCAATGCCCGGTCGTGGTCAGTGCCAGCCGCGACCAGGAGAGGAACGGCGGACGCGGAGACGTTTTCTCGATGACGGCGGCTTCGCCGGCTGACCAAGGCCCGCCGGCTGCACATGATCATGATCTGGACCGAGACGATCGGCTTCCTCGGAAGCTTCTCCACCGTTCTCACCTACTCAATGAAAGCCATGCTGTGGCTGCACATCACGGCGGTGCTGAGCTGTTTGTGCTTTGCCTATGGCGCCCTCATCGGCAGCTTATCCCTGAGCCTGTTGGAACTGATTCTGCTGCCGATCAATGCCTGGCGCCTGTTCGAACTTTTCCATCAAACTTAGCCGGGCCGAATTCAGGGGGCCTGAAAATGCCAACACCGCATCTCTGGCTGCTGCTCCGGTCGGCGCTTTCCTTCTGGGTGCTCGGCCGGATCTGGCTTGTGATCGCCGTTAGCGTGCGCTTTCAGGAAGTGGCAGAGCTCGTCGCAACGGCCGAGACGAGGCGCAAACTCGCCTAGCGCCTCAACGCCGCATAGTTCCGCTTTTGATGGGCGACAGTGGACCGGCGGCTTTCGGGATGACCATCTTCCCTGCCGAACAGCTGTGATGCGGCGCACTGCTGAAATCCAGCCCCGTAACTGACCGCTGGCTTTTCAGAACATGATGGCCTCTCGGCGAAGTCGAGAGGCCGTCGTGATCAGATCTCGGTCCCCTCGGCGAGTGTGAGCGCGTCCCCGATCTCGACATCCGGATGGCGAACCGTATTCTCGATCTCGGTGTGCCCAAGCAGGATCTGAACCGCCCGGAGGTTGCCTGTTGCCTTATAAGAAGCGGATCGAAACCGGAAGTTCGACGCGAATTCAACAGAGAGCTCGCCCGCTGTTCACGGCTGCTCTACGCGCTCAGTCCTAAGATAAGCCGCCAGAGAACTGGCCTTCCAGAAGCGACGCGGGTCAAGGGAACGTCGCCTCGCCGGGCATCTTTGCAACCGCGACGATCACTCTGGCACGCCGGAGATGCCCAGCGCCTCGACGTAACGCTCGGCGAACACCTCGTCCAGCCACGGGTTGATCTGTCTCTGCAGGGTGAGCGTGTAGGTCGGGAATGCCTTCATAAGCCGCCGCGCCGCCGCCTGCGCCTCGTCCAGCCGGTTGAGTTTGACCAGCGCCATGATCACCACCCGGTGCGAGGAGCCGTAGTTCGGCATCTCGTGCAGCGCGCGTTCTCCCCATGCCAGCGCTTCCTCGTAGCGCTCGAGCATCAGGTAGCTCATCCCGATGCCGGAGAGCGCGATGCCCTTCTCGGGGTCGACCGGGCTCAGCCGCATTGCCCTGTGAAAGTGCTCGATGGCGACGAGCGGGCGGCTGGAATGTGCGTTCACCCAGCCGCTGCCCGTATGGCCCTGCGCCGAATTGGGGTTGAGCAGCAGGGATCGCTCGATCGTGCGCAACGCCATCTCGTAGTCCTTCGCGCTGTAGGCGATCACCTGCGCGGCGAAGCGCAGGGTCGTGGGATCGTCGCGCGCTTCCGCCAGTACCTCTCGCGCCATGCGCGCGGCGACTCGGATATCGTCGGGCTCGTGCCAGCACTGGCTCACGGATAGGCTGCGGATATAGGCGCCGAGTGCCTTCGCCAAGTTGAAGCCAGGGTCGATGCTGAGCGCCTCGTTGGTGAGCCGGCGCACGTCGGCAAAGCCTTCGCGCGTCATGCTGTAGAAGCGCGGCAGCGCGCGAAGGTAGAGGTCGTAGGCGCTGATGTACTCGGTCGGCTTCATGCGCGCCTGCTTGATCTCCTCCAGCCGGATGCTCGGTTCGACTGCGCCGACGACGCTCTCGGTCACCTTGTCCTGCAGGTCGAAGATGTCGCTCACGTCGCCCTCGAAGCGGTTGGTCCAGACATGATGTCCGCTGATCGCGTCCACCAACTGTCCACTGATGCGCACCCGCGATCCTGCTCTGCGGATGCTGCCTTCTAGCACGTAGCGGACGCCCAGCTCGCGCCCGACCTGGCGCAGGTCCACCGCCCGGCCCTTGTAGGTGAAGGACGAGTTGCGGGCGATGACGAAGAAGGAGTTCACCCGGCTCAATCCCGTGATGATGTCCTCCACCAGCCCGTCGGCGAAGTATTCCTGGTCGGGGTCGCCGCTCATGTTGGTGAAAGGCAGAACCGCGATCGAGGGTTTCTCGGGCAAGGGAGGCGGTGCAGCCACCGAGGCGCTGGCGTCGGTCTCGACGCGGTAGGCGCGCACGGGCCGCTCGATGTTCTTGAGGCGCAGGTTGCCGAGCGGCGTGAAGCCGCAATCGAGCTTGCCCTGAAGGTGGTCGTAGGCGGTGCCCGAGACGACCACGGTGCCGGGATCGGCGATGCTTTCGAGTCGGGCGGCGATGTTGACCCCGTCACCGTAGAGGTCGCCGTCCTCCTCGCAGACCACGTCGCCGAGATTGACGCCGATGCGCAAGCGAATCCGCTCTTCCTCGGACCTCTCCGCCTCGTGTTCTGCCAGGGCCTGCTGGATCGCCATCGCCGAGGTCACCGCGTTAACGACGCTCGCGAACTCGCACAGCATCCCGTCGCCGGTGAGCTTGACAATCCGACCCTGGTGCTCAGTGACCAGCGGTTCGAGGAGGTCCTTGCGGTACATCTTCAGCCGCTCGAGCGTGCCGCGCTCGTCGCGCTCCGTCAGGCGCGAATAACCGACCACGTCGCAAGCCAGGATCGCTGCGAGGTGGCGCTGCGTGGTCATTGCACCGGCAAGCCAAGCGCCTGCACGGGGGCCGCCCCGCGTCCGGGTCCTGCCAACTTCCTGACGCCCCACGTGCATCGTATCCATCTTTCCCAGTCGCTGGCCGTTGCCGATACAGAACGGAGAACGCAGCTTGACCTTGCCTTCACGAGATTTCGCTATCCGGCTTGCGAGGCGTGGAGCGTTCCAGTCGCCGCGCCTACGCAGACTCTGGAGACGTTGACACGTCACTCCCAGAAGGCCGGAGATATTTCCTGTCCTGTGTAACCGGTTGACGCCACCGTGGCGGTGCTTTTGTCACGGCGATGTAACAGCGAGATGCCCTACGAGCGCGCGCATCAGCCATTACACCAGACGTTTGCGCTTAGAGGTGCTGAGGTCGGCAGGTGGTGCGAGCGCGACCTTCAGCATGGTCAGCTGCGATGTCTGCTTTTGGGCGAAAGCAAAATCCGCCTCTGCGGCCGATATTGAAGCGCAAAACTGCCGTTCACTTCGTGATAGATGTAGGCCGGCTTCAATTCAGAACCGACCTCGGCCAAAGGCTACCTTTGAGCCAAGACGACCTTAGTTGCATGTGATTGGGCAAACAGGCCGACTTCCTCAGTCAGCTATTGTCAAGCCGCTCGGGTTTTCATGTCTTCGCCGCTCACCATTTTGGTCACGGCGGGGAAATCGAGCTTGCCTGAGCTGAGGACAGGCACTTTCGCAACGACGCGCACCTCGGGCGGTACCCTCAGGTCCATGGCGCCATGGGCCTTGGCGAAGACCAGGAATTCGGCACGCGTGGCGCTGACGGCCTCGGTGATGAGGATCAAAGCAGTCGAATTCGGCATTCCGACACGCATACGTATTGGTGGTCAGACTCGCTGGTGGACGCCCTGTTCCGCCTCCGGTTGGCGCGAGCTAGCCTTTCGAGCCGGCTGGGGCGATTGCGCCTGGAACAATATCCGTGTTCTGAGCCACCTTGATTCGCCATCCCGACTGCCCTTCTTGGGCAATCAGAAGCAATATGCCTTTCCTAACCCCGGCCGGGGAGCCGTTAGGAGCAAATGCTCCTGTTAGGGTCCAAGTGTAATGAACAGCAGCAAGCCCCGGAG
Source organism: Mesorhizobium sp. M0991 (assembly GCF_040318915.1). Classification (NCBI taxonomy): domain Bacteria; kingdom Pseudomonadati; phylum Pseudomonadota; class Alphaproteobacteria; order Hyphomicrobiales; family Phyllobacteriaceae; genus Mesorhizobium; species Mesorhizobium sp. M0991. The sequence goes on along the minus strand of NZ_JAMYNE010000024.1, from coordinate 15,135 downwards.
CCAATTCCACAACCGACGAGATATCGCCTTCTAATCGGCTATCCCGAAACATGGTGTCATGGGTGGCTCGGTGCGCCGCTTCGATCTCGGATCGGTTCTTCCACCAAACACCTACGACGTTAACGAACTTAGCATCGGAAGCGAACAGAGACGCAAACTCATCCATGTCATGCCGGTTCCAAGCGTTCGCAAAAGCGGTAGCGACATGCTCGGGCTTACCAGACGTCACGCTCATGACCCACGTCTCCTGCGTACCTCCGCTAAGCATATAGGAGCCGGGACCGGATGCGACACGGCAAAGGTCAAATTTCAAACTGACGCACTACCGGCAGCGGAGGAATTGCGACATCCAATGTGGGATCCTGTTACGATCCCCTATGGCCATCCGAATAGTGGTTATCCTGGCGCTTCTTTCCGCCTTCGCCTACGGATTCGCAAAACTCGTTGAACGTTATGGCGGCGTTGGCGATCAGCCTTCTCCATGTGAGGAAGGCTCAACCCTTGATTGCCCAGACCGCAATGCGCCGCCACCTTAAACCTGAGCCTAAGCATTCGAGCGCGCTTGGAATAGGAAGTCGCGTTCGCGCCAATCAAGCGGAAGACCAAAGTCTGCACGGCAGAAGAGCGAATTGATGGCTATCATCGTGACATGATAGCGTTGCCGCACCTTGCCCGAGGACGGTGTCTTCGCGCCATTCCATGCACATGCCATGCGTCGCAGTTGCGCCACAAATGCTCAGGGCGCCAGTCCGGCCTTCCCCCCAAGTGACGATCATGGCGTCGAGGCGCCGCAGGCTGATGGATGTTGTCTGATCGATCATCTTTGATGAAACCGTACCGGATGAAGATGCCGAAGGGGGCGGAAGCCGACTAAGAGCCCGCCAATTTCGTCTAAGTTCATGTCCGCCGTTTGCAAGTAAAAATGCGAAAAGCCACTACGATGCAAGGACTTAGCTTGCGTTCTTGAGCCTTCGACCTTTTCTCTAGCACGCGGCAGTAGCCCGGAGCAGTGGGTCTGAGTGCCCCTATTCTGCTCCTAGTTTTTGACGTTCGGAGACGACTAGATGGCCAAAATCAAGCTAACGAAATCTGCGGTTGACGCCGCCGCCCCGCAGGACCGCGATTACGCATCCGGCAGGGTGAAGACGGTGCAGGGCGCCGCGATGCCGCGCAGCACGTGTTCGCCCAGCGGCACCAGCGGTGTGGTGGTCTCGGCGGCGACCGCGCCCGAGATCAGCACCGAGCGGCCGAGCGGCCGGCATAGCCCCTCCAGCCGGCTGACCAGGTTGACCGCGGGGCCGATGGCGGTGAAATCCAGCCGGTCGACGGCGCCGATATTGCCCCACAGCATCTCGCCGAGATGCAGCGCCGCGCCGAACGGCAGCCGCGGCAGGCCCTGCGCCTGCCGCCCCGCATCGAGATGGGCCATGCCGGCGCGGGCGGCGACGACGGCGCGCAGCGCCGCCTCGCAGGCCTCGGCCGGCGCAGCGGTGACCGGGAAAATCGCCAGCACGCCGTCGCCGATGAATTTCAGCACTTCGCCCCCGAAGGCGTGCACCGCACCGGCGACGCGGTCGAACCAGGCGTCGAGCGCGGCGATCACCGCCGCGGGCTCGGTTGCCTCGGACAGGGCGGTGAAGCCGCGCAGGTCGGCATAGAGCAGCGCGGCGTGAATGGTTTCTCCGGTGCCGCGGCGCAGGGCACCGCCCTGCACCCGGGCGGCACTGCGCCGGCCGAGATAAGCCTCGAGCAGCGCTGTCAGCGCCGCCCGCGCCGCAAGTGCGGCAAGGGGCGCCGCGGCGAAGCGCGCGGCCTGGCGCAGCCGGGCAGCCTCGGCGGGGCCGAACGGCCGGGTTCCGGCCCAGCCCAGCACCGGACTATCCGGCGCCCGGCCAACCGGGCCCTCCTGCACCGGGCCGAGCTCCGCCAGCCAGTCGCGCCCGGCCTGGCCGAGCGGACCGCCGGCGAAGCCCAGCGCCTCGATCACTGCCCCGGTCTCCGCCCGCCAAAGCCAGGTGCGGCGGGTGATGATGGGATGCGGCACCGCGAGCGTCAGCGCGCCGCCGGCCAGCGGCAGGCCGTCGGCCAGAAGTCGGCCGCCGAGCTCGGCCAGAAACCGGTCGGGGGCGGCCGAGGCGCCGGCCTCGTCCACCAGCCAGGCGAGAGGCGCGGGCAGATCCATGGTGCGATTATGCGGCCACCGCGCCCGGCCTGTCATCCGCGCCGTGACGATGCGCAGCCGGCCCGCCGATCTATCCTCCCCCCGCCCCCCGGCGCTGGTACGGTCCGATCCTCGATGGCGCCGGGTTCGACACGCCCTGCGAGCCGGCGTCCGCCGTCAAATTGCAACGGGCTCACGGGCGGCGATATCGAGCGCGGAAGGCCGTCACCCCCTGCCCGTGTGGCCGTATTTGGGATCCGGGCCGGGATCACGCCCGGCTGCAACCTCGCCCAGCCTGCCGAGGTAATGAGCCCAGCCCTCCGCATGGCCGGCGCATTGCTCGGCATTGGGCAGGCCGGTGTGGGTCAGGCGCAGCAGCGTTCCGTCCGGCTGCTCGATCAGATCGATCTCGACCAGGCTCGATCCCGGCGGCACCTCATCGCTCTCTTCCCAGCCGAAGCTGTATGCCAGACGGTGCACCGGCACCACCTCCCGGAAGGAGCCGCGAGCGACGCGAGCCCCGGTAACATTGACGAGATAGAGCCCGCCGGGCTGCGGCTCGAGCTGCGCCTCCGTTCCCATCCAGCGCAGGATCTTCTCCGGATCGGTCAGGAGGGCAAACAGCGCAGCGGGGGGCGCCGGGATGTGTGTCTCGCGGCGGACGACGAGGGCCTCTTGCATCGGCTTCCTCCATAGTTGCGACAGTTGGAGCAATTGTAAACCAGTTGGCTGCTCGTGCGATAGAATAGGATCGGACATCGACACTGGAGTGACAAGTGTGGCGAGATTCCCATGGCCACTCGCCAAGGAGCCGGTCCGTCTTGGCAATCCTGCCGGTGCCTTCGGCGAAGCGCCGGGCCGGTGATCTGAACATTCCCTTTTTCGGCGAGATCTTCGGCAAACGAACGGCGGGAGTTGGATATGAGACCGGAAATGTTGCTCGACACAAAGGGTCTCGCCAAGTCGGCCATAGGCGAGTGTTCAGGTTCTGAGCAGCAGGCTTGAACTTCTGTACGACAACCGATCTCAGCCTGATCATTCTCCCAATTGACTGCCGAAAATGACCGCCTTCCTACAATTAGCCGCCAAGCCACATTTGGCACTTGCAAACTCGCGCTGGGGTGTCGACCGCTTCTCTCACGCTCCCCCCATATAGATTTCCATGATCTGCCGGTCGTCGCGCACGTCCCGACGCGTCCCCTCGAAGCGCTTTTCGCCGGCCGCCAGGATGTAAAGCTTGTCCGCAATCGGCATCGCCTCGCGGATGTTCTGCTCCACCATCACAATGCCGATGCCGTGCGCGGTGAGGGTGGTAATGCGTTCGAGCGTCTCGATGACCATGGCCGGCGACAATCCGGCGGAAGGCTCGTCCAGCAGAATGAAGCGCGGTTCCGAAACCAGCGCCCGCGCCAGCGCAAGCATTGCCTGCTCGCCGCCCGAAAGCGAACCGGCCGCGGTACGGCGCCGCCGTGCCAAAGAGGGATATTGCTCGATCAGCGCCTCGATGCGCTGTTCGACTATCCGCCGGTCCGCGATGGCGTAGCCACCCATGCGCAAATTCTCCGTCACTGTCAGGCGCGGAAACACACCGCCGCCCTGCGGCATCAACACCAGCCCCTGGCGCACCACTTCATGGACGGCAAGGTTGGAGAGTGTTGATTCGCCCAGGCTCGCCGTGCCGCTCCACACCGGCAGCGCGCCGACAATGGCTTTGAGTAGGGTCGACTTGCCACTGCCGTTCGGCCCGAAGATGCAGGTAATCTTGCCAGCTTCCGCGCTCAGCGAGACGCCATGGACGATCTCCTGCTTGCCGTAGCCGGTAACGATGTTGTCGGTGGTGAGCGTGGTGCTCATTGCGGCCGCCCCAGATAGGTCTGCATAACCTCCGAATTGCGAACGATGTCGTTGAAAGGCCCTGTGGCCACGACACGGCCCGCATCCATGACGATTATGCGGTCGCACACGTTCCGCACCATTTCCATGTCGTGCTCGATGACCAGGACGGTGGTGCCGCGCTCGCGCAGCCGCGCGATGGCATCCACGATGATCCTGCGGATGCTGGGATGCACGCCCGCCGTCACCTCGTCGAGCAGAATGAGCGAGGCCTGGCGCATCACAACGCGCCCGAACTCCAGCAGTTTCTGCTGGCCGCCCGAAAGATCGGATGCGCGGTTGTCTGCGACATGCTCCAGCTTGAGCAGCGCCAGCGTATCGGCCGCCCGTTCGCGCGCGCCCTGCCAGTGGCCCTCGGCCGCAGCCGCCAGCAGGTTTTCGGTGACGCTCATATTGTCGAACATGGCCGGAATCTGGAAGGTGCGAGCAAGCCCCAGCCGCGCGATCGCGTGAGCCTTTCGGCCGCCGATTTCGTGACCGTCGAAGCGGATCTGGCCACGATCCGGCGTCACCGTGCCCGATATTAGGTTGAACAGAGTCGACTTGCCAGACCCGTTAGGTCCGATCAGGCCGGCGATCTCGCGCCGACCGACGTCAAGGGAGACACCGTTGACGGCCTTGATGCCGCCGAAATGGCAGTGGAGTTCGCGCACGACGAGAATAGGCTTGCCGGTGCCAGCCGTTTTGCCCTCGGCGGCGCTCAACTGGGCCGTCCCGGGCCGCCGCCGACAAGATTGCCGACCGCCTTGTCCAGCACGGCGCCAGACTTGGCCACGCGCCTCGAAAACAGGCCGGCGATGCCGTTTGGCAGGAACAGCACCACCAGCACGATGGCCGCGCCCAATATGGCGATATAGAAGGCGGTGTCACCCCAGTACATCCAGATGATGCGGTTTACGACAAAGAGCGCCACAGCGCCCAATGCCGGCCCCCACAGGCTGCCCAGCCCGCCCAGCAGCACCATCACCACCATCTGATCGGTGATGTCGCCGCCGAAGACGCTTTTCGGATTGATGAACGTGACCCAGTAGGCGAAGATCGCGCCGAATACCGAGGCGGTGACGGCACTGAGCACGAAGGTCTGCAGCTTGACCAGCGAAGTGTTGATACCGATAGCCTCGGCCGCCGGCTCATGATCGCGCAGCGCCTTGACCTTCAGCCCGAAACGCGAGCGCTCGAACAGCGCCCACGTAATGAGATAGGTGAGCGCAGCCGCGCCGAACATGGCGAAGTAGAAGAAGCGCTCGTCAAGAAAGGGCGGCAGCCCAATGCCGCCGATGCCGCCGGTGAAGTCCATCACCGAGGCGAACTGTATGAGCACCTCGGCGAAGGCCCAGGTGGCTATGGCGAAATAGGCGCCGCGCAGGCGCAGCGTCGGCGCGCCGATGATGATGGCAAACAGCGCCGTCACCACGATACCGGCCGGGAGGGTGGCGAAGAAGGGCCAGGCGAGCCTGTCGCCCATCAGCAGCGCCGTAACATAGGCGCCGAGCCCGAAGAAGGCCGAATGGCCGAAATTGATGTAGCCGGCATAGCCGCCGAGCATGTTCCAAGAGCAGGCCAGCCCCGCCCACATCAGCGCGCCAGTGGCAATGCGCAGCCAGTAGTTGTTGACCAGCATCGGCAGCAGCGCCAGCACAACGATCACGGCGATCAGCAGGAGGAGGCCGGCCCAGCTTGGCTTCATGTCCCGCCTCACAAGCCGTGCCGCAGGATCCCGCGCGGAGACACGAGAAGGACGAGGAATAGGGTGCCGAAGATCGCCAGCAGCGAATAGCTCGACCCGACATAGGTCGCGACGAAGGCTTCGATGACGCCGAGCAGCAGCGCGGCGACGAGGGCACCGCCGACGGAGCCCAAGCCGGCAAGCACAGCCACGAAAAATGCGAACAGAGTATAGCGCAGGCCGACTTCCGGGTTCACTGAAAAGATTGCACCCATTAGTACGCCGGCCATGGCAGTGATGCCTGCGTAGAGCCCGTAAACAGTGGCGCTGAGGCGGCGGATGTTGACGCCCATTAGTGCGGCGTTCTGCCGGTTTTCAGCCGTCGCTCTGATCGCCAACCCATAGCGGGTGCGGTAGAGGAACAGGAACAGTCCGCCGGCGATGGCGATCGCGAAGACCGCCGCGGCCACGCGGATCAGTGGCACCGTCACGGGCCCCACGGCGAGGCTCTCGCCGCTCAACACGGTCGGCACGCTGTGGGTATTGAAGCCCCACGCGGTCAGCATGCCGCCGCGCAGCAGCGTGAACAGGCCGAAGGTCAACGCAAGCGCCATCAATTCCGGCCGCGCCGTGCGGCTGTTGCGGACATTGTAGAGGATCGGCCCGATCAGATAGCCGATGGCGCCGAACAGCACGAAGGCCACCGGGATCGCCAGGAATCCGTCGACACCCAGTCCGGCACCCATGTAGTAGCCGAGATAGCCGCCCAGCACGACCCAGCCGCCCACCGCGAAATCGATGACGTGCAGCACGCCGAAAGCGAGCTGGAAACCGATCGTAAAAGTGGCGATAACGCCGCCGATCAGAAGGCCGTTCAGCAAGGTCTGTAGGAATAGATCCAACGCGGGAACCGTCCGTCAGCCAACGAAAGAGCGGAGTGCCGCGGCAAAGCGGCCGTACACACGATAGCATGGTCCGTCATTTTCCGAGCACGCGCAACCACCGTCATTGCGCCGGGCAAGGGTGATGGCGACGAGGCCCGCCCGCACCCTGCCCAGAACCGGCTATTTCCAAGCTGGCAGCGGGTAGGTGAGGTCCGCTGCCGCGGCCTCTTTCGGCCCCACCGCTACGGTCTTGCCACCCTGAATCTGGATCAGCACCGGCACCGGCTGGACGTTGTCGTGGTAGTGGATGCCTTCCTTCTCGAACTTGATCGGTCCGTAGAAGGTCTGGATGTCGGTCGCGGCTATCGCGTCCTTAAGAGCCACCCTGTCTTCAGGCGTGAGCCCCGGCTTCTTGCCAAGCCGCTTGACGGCATCGCCGAAAACGAGACCGCTGGCCGCGCAGGCCGCTTCGGTATAGTCGGGCTCGTGCCCGGACTTCTTTTGCGCCATCTCGGCAAACTCCTTTGCGGTGCCGAAGAGGTCGTCCTTATATGGAACTGACGGCAGCCACACGGAGACGCCGCAGGTGCCGTCGGCGTCCGTGGCGAGCGCCTGGGCGAAGGCCGGGTCGGTGACGCCATAGTGCATTATCAGCGCCTTGGGCCGGAAATTCAGCGACTTGGACGTCTTGACGACATTGATGAGCGGCTCCTCATGGCCGCCGACGGCGACGATATCGGGATTAAGCGCTGCGATCTTGGAGATGACGGGGGTAAGGTCGCCCGAGGCCGGCACCAATTCGTAGGCGACGACTTCCAATCCGGCCTCCTTGGCCCCGTCGCGAAAACCTTCGCCGGTTTCCTTCGAGAAGGGTTCGTTGACGCCGATCACAGCAATCGTCTTGGCCATGGGGTTAGACAGTTTCGCCAGCACGGCCAGCGATTTGCCCGCAGTGGTGTCCACGGCCGGGATGATGCCGAAGTTGAATTCCGGCTTGGCCTTCCAGACGTTTGGCGATTCCGCGGAGCCGGAAATCATCGGCACCTGGTACTTCTGGCAGATCGGCTGCACGGCGATAGTCGAGCCGCTGGTGTAGGGGCCGAATAACACGTCGACCTCGTTCTGGACGATCAGGCGCTCGGCGGCATCGGCGCCGGTCGCGGGGTTGCTTTGGTCGTCACCGTAGAACATGTCGACCTTGAAGCGCTCGCCGGCGACTTCAACCCCACCCTTGGCGTTGATGGCCTCGGCCCATAGGTCGTAACCGCGTTTGGTCAGGTTGCCGCCGAGGATGTTCTCGCCCGACAGCGAGGTGATAACGCCGGCCTTGAATGTCGTCACCTGCGCGCGTGCCGCTCGCACAAACGGGCCCAACGGGCCGGCTGCGAGGGCGCCGGCGCTGACGCCGAGGAACCGACGGCGCGAAAAACGTTTGCTGTTCGTGAACATCACTCAACTCCCTTCATCCGGTTATCAGATTGGAAACCGACGATATCTCTTGTTTATACCACTGTATGCCTTTTGTGCGGACAGAGAAGATATGCCTGGGTCAACAGGCGATGCGTAAGGCGGCTTCGGGTCATCAACGCGTAGAGGCGCCGCAGGCCGTGGATGCTCAATGCCTCGTCGTGCACCAGCTTCGTCGACGAATGCCTTTTGGGCGCCATTGGCGCCGCGAGCAGTTGTAGACGCGGCTCCTATTCTGCACCTAGACAGAGCAGCAGGTGCTCCCGATCGGTCGCTGGCGATGCAGGGCGTGGGAGCCAGCCCGCATCGTCAAATTCGCCGGCCACTCGCTGCGCGCTGACCTCGCCTCGTCGGCCGAGGTCGACGAACGCGATGTGCAAAAACAGCTCGGCCATACCTCCTCGGAGATGACCCGCCGCTGTCAGCGCCGCAGACATCGCTTCCGCATCAACCTGACCAGGGCTTCCGACCTCGAGGCAAAAAACCCCTCCTCTGCCGTTATTCCGCCGCTCAGGTTCGCGCGAACGCCTTCACCCTGAGCGCCAACAGACTGGTTTCTGCCATTCGGGCAGCCCCGGAGCCTCCAGGCCTGTTTCATCGCCAGGACAGCTGGTCTTTCGGCAACCGACCGCTCGGATCGAACACGTTCACTTTGTGCGGAAGATCGGGGCCCCAGTACCATAGCACCAGATTGCGGTCTTCCGTCTCCGCGCCCGGAGCAAAACTCGGCACCAGAATTCCAGCGATGCCTTCAGGCCGCAGCCGGTCATGGATGGACCAGGATGCAGGTCGCTCTCCGTTGCTGAGAGCCGTGGCCCAGGCGCTGCCCATGTCCGCAAGCGTGACAAAAGATTCTCCCCTCCCCCGCTCGGTTGTCAGATCAGTGATGTCCTCGCAGTCCACCTCATAAGAGCACAGCACGCAGGGGTCGATGCGATGCGCGAAGCCCTGGTTGGCTTCCTTGACAGCTGTCATGACGGTCAGCGCCAGATATAGCGCGGGCACACCTTTGGGATTGAATCGAGCGCCCCTGATCGCCGCTCCATCACCGGAACTCGGCTTGAATGCCCAACGTGGATGATGCGCCCGGTAGCAGGTTCCGACAAACCTCAAGCAAAGCCACCCAAGGCCATGTGATCGAGGTAGTCGCGAATAGCAGCGGCCTTGCCGTCCTTCACGAGGGCTTCGGCGGTCCGTCCACCGAATGCCGGCAGCGGCTGGGCTCGGTACCAGGCCATGGCCTGTTCCTTGCCTCCCGCCCAATCCGTCACGCGGCTGATGATCTCGAGCATCTCGCGCAGACGGCCCTGCGTCTTGGCCGTTCGGCTGCGCTCCAGCCGATAGAGGGTTTCGCGGGCAAGCCCGGCCGTCTGAGCCAACTGAGCCTTGGACATTCCAAAGCTGTCGGCCACCTGGTCAACGGCAATTTTCCCGGCCCGGTCCATATAGGACAAAACCAGGGGTTCCTTCTGCACGGATTTCTTGAGGACCTGCCCCATGGAGTTCCTTGTCATATTAACAGCCGCATTTACTGTGCAAAACATATGGCGCTTTTCGACTGGTTTCAAGCTCCAAGCGCATGGCGCCCCGAGAACCGGTCTTTGCACAGCTCCGAACACGACGGCAGCGCTGGATGAGGCGCGCGCCGTCAATGCGGGAACAGGACAGCTTGCGGAGTTGCAGCCCGGTGGTGAAAGTTGGGCGGAGGCCTATGTGGCGAGCGGTGACATGGCGGAGGAAATCGGGAAGTTGAAAAGCCCAAGAGGCAAGCCGATCATCGCGCACGGCGGAGTGAGCTTTGCCCGCAGTCTCGCCGCTCAGGGACTGGTCGACCAGCTCGCCCTGATGGTGGTGCCCGTGGCGCTGGGCAAAGGCCTGCCGCTGTTCTCCGAAGTCGCCGCGCCGATGTCTCTCAAGCTGACAAGCTCGAAGGCATTTCCGGGGGCGCGGTGGCGCAGATCTATCGGCCGGCGTGAGCCCTGGCGAAAGTCCGGTTGCCGGCAATCTATCTACTCATGGACAACTTATTCATTCGGCGCGTGCCACCCTTCCATCAGACTAGCTAATTTCCCAGGCGATGAATCGGCAGGCTCTTCGGCACGGTGCGTGCGCTGCATGGCGTCTCCCAATACGCAACAAGGCCCCTCACGGGGGCCTTGTCCTGTCAACTTTTGCTCTGAACTCATTTCCCCATCAACTGCTTGGCATTCTCTGGCGTGATCGCGGTCGTGGCCACCGTCACCGTCGGCTCCACCGACGAAGCACAATCAAGCAGAATCTTCTTCGACATCTCGATCGCCTCCTTGGCGCCGGTCGGGTAGGTGAAGGTTGCCGCCCAGTCGCCCTTGGCCACGGCCTCGATGCCACCGGCTGGGCCCGGCAGGCCGTCGGTGCCGATAATCTTGACCTGCTTGCCCGCGCCCTTGGCTGCAAGCAGCGCGCCGGCTGCCATCATGTCGTTCGAGGCGTAGAGCACCTTGATGTCGGGGTGCGCTTGCAGCATGGCAGAAAAAGCGGTCTGAGCTTTGTCGGGCACCCAGTCGGCGGCCTGCTCGGCCACCACCTGGATCTTGTCATTTTCCTTCACACCATCCTTGAAGCCGTTGAGTCGCTCCACCGCCGGCGTCGAACTTGGCAGGCCTTCAAGCACCGCTGCCTCGCCGCCTTCCGGGAGCAGGGTCTTTGCGGTGTATTTGCCCGCTTCGAGCGCGATCTTGTAATTGTCGCCGCCGATGAAGGCGGTGTAGTCTTTACCTGGGTCGCCTACCGTCTTGCGGTCTAGCTCGATCACAGGAATGCCGGCATCCATGGCGCGCTTCACCGCCGGGGTCAGGGGCGCTGCCTCGAAGGGCGAGATCAAGAGCAGATCGACTTTTTGAGTGATGAAGTTGTCGACCTGCGATGTCTGCGTGTTGACGTTGCCGGCGCCATCGGCGATCTGCAGCGTGAACTGAGACACTTCCTTGACCGCCGCGCTCAGTTCGTCATTGACATGCTGGCGGTAGGGCTCGGCGTTGTTTGCCTGCGAAAAGCCAATGATGAACTGGCCGTCCTTGGCGCAGGCCTTGACCATAGGGTCGGCGGCCTCTGCGGTGCCCGCCATGCACAGGCACGTGCCGGCGAGCAGTCCAAGCCGCCAGGCACGCCACGATCCTCGTTCTATGGTTCTCATGCTCTCTCTCCTCCTTTTGGGGCCGCTGCGGCCAGACCTTGGTTTTTAACGCCTTCCACTTGCTCGCCGTCTGCCTGCTATCTGCCCAAACCCTCGCGGCGGCGAACAAGGGATTGAAGCACTGCCGCCAGCACGATGATCGCGGCGGTCGCGAGCAACTGCATGGCCGGGGTAATGTTGTTGAGCTGAAGGATGTTGGCGAGCGCGCCGAGCATGATAGTCCCGGCGACGGTGCCGACCATAGAGCCGGCCCCACCGAACAGGCTTGTCCCGCCAATGACCACTGCTGCGATTGCCGTGAGCTCATAGCCCATGCCGTCATTGGCGCTGCCGAAATTGAACTGGCCGGCATGAACGATGCCGGCAAGGGCGGCGGCAAAGCCGGTGATGGCATAAACTGACATCTTGACCACCGAGACCGGCACGCCGGAAATACGCGCCGCCCGCTCGTTGCCGCCGACGGCAAAGACATAGCGGCCGAAGCGCGTCGTGTTCAGTACCAAGGTGGCAATGGCGGCGAAGACGATGAAGACAATGGTCGCCACCGGCACGGTGTTGTTGAACAGACGCTCGCCCAGCACCGCGAAAACAGGTGGCGCCAGGCCGGGGCCGTCGCCATAGGAAATGTTGATGTACTGGTTGCCCGAAACGACCAGCGCGAGCCCCCGCGCCGCCTGCAGGCCGGCGAGCGTGACAATGAACGGCTCGAGGCGAAAGCGGCTGGAAATCATGCCCTGGATCATGCCGAAGACGGTGCCCATTACCAGCACGGCGAGGACGGTCGGGATAAGCCCGAAGCCGCCGGAGATCATCATCGTTGCGGTAACCACGCTGGAGAGACCGAGCACGGCGCCCACTGAGAGGTCGATGCCGGCGGTGATGATGACGAAGGTCATGCCGATTGCGATAATGCCGGTCTCAGACACCGCGCGCACGATGTTGGCCATGTTGTCGGGCGCAAGAAACAGGATCTCGCCATGGCGCCTCGGCGAGAAGATGACGCCGCCGATCGCCACCAGCACCAGGCCGATCAAGCTCTGGAAGCGCACGACCAAAGCGAGCGGATCGCGATGCACGGGTGCTGCCGCCAACGGGCCGCCTGCAACCGAAGTCGTCTCGTCAGACATTAGGCCTCCTTGCCGTTTGCTGCGGCCAGCACCGTGTGCTCGTCGACGCCGCCGATGAATTCCGCCACATTGCGCCCTTGGCGCAGCACCACGATGCGGTCGCATAGGCCGATCAGCTCAGGCATTTCGCTGGAGGCGACCAGAATGCCCAACCCTTGAGCGGCCAGTTGCCTCAGCCGCGCATAGATCTCGCCTTTGGCACCGACATCGACGCCGCGCGTCGGTTCGTCGAGCAGCAGCAGACGCGGATTGCCTAAGATTTCCTTAGCCAATACCACCTTCTGCTGGTTGCCACCCGAAAGCGCGCCGACGGCGATGTCGGGATTCTTCGGCCGGATGTCGAACTGACCGAAGGATTGCTTCACCGCCTCCGCCTGCCGGCCCGGCGACATCAGTCCGGCCGGCGAGAGGCGGCGGATCACCGACATGACCAGGTTGAGGCCGACAGCCATCCTCAGCATTAGGCCGCTGCCGCGACGGTCGTCCGTGACGAAGGCGATGCCGGCCGCTCGCGCCGCCCTGATCGAATTGAGCTTCACCTGACGGCCGTCGAGGGCGACACAGCCCTCCCAGTGGCCGGAGAGGCCGGTGCCGTAAAGCGCGCTGAGAAGTTCGGTCCGCCCTGCCCCCATGATGCCGGCCAGTCCGACGATCTCCCCTTCATGCACATCGAGCGAAAGCCCTGTCGGGGCCTGCCAGCCGGCACTGTCGCGCGCCAGCCGGAAGCTTGCATCGCGCAAGCTGAGCAGTGCCCGGCCGACTGCTTTAGCGCGCTGGGGATAAAGCTCGTCGAGCGGACGCCCGACCAGCAGCCGCACCAACTCGGCTTGCGGCGCGTGCGGCTCGGTGACGCCGGCGACGCGCCCGTCGCGCATCACCGTCACCCGGTCTGCGATCTCGGGCACTTCCTCCAGCCGATGCGAGATATAGACGATGCCGATGCCGCTGGCGGCGAGCTTGCGCATGATGTCGAACAGCCTTTCGACCTCGCCCACCGTCAGGGCCGCCGTCGGCTCGTCCATGATCAGCACGCGCGACGCGTAGGACAGCGCCTTGACGATCGCCACCACCTGGCGCTGGCCGATCGAGAGATCGGCGACCAGTCGTGCCGGGTCAATGGCGAGTCCGATCGCTTCCAGCCGCCTGTGGGCCTCGCGGCGCATCGCCGCCACATCGAGCAAGCCGCCCGGGCGCATTAACTCGCGGCCCAGGAAGAGGTTCGACGCCACATCGAGCGTCGGTACGAGATCGAGCTCCTGGAAGATGGTGGCAATGCCGGCACCCTGCGCTTCGCGTGGATTGCTGAAGCGCACTGGCTTGCCGTCGATCTCAATCGTGCCTTCGTCCGCCGCATAGACGCCCGACAACAGGTTCATCAATGTCGATTTGCCGGCGCCGTTCTCACCGAGAAGGGCGTGGATTTCACCGGCCCTGAGCTCGAAGTCGACGCCGCGCAGAGCCTGGACACCACCGAAGCGCTTGACCGCGCCGGTGACCCAAAGCAGCGGCGCGCTCATCTCGGCCTCGCGCAGGATTGGCGGGCATGAAGCGTGGCTTGGAGTCGGACGGTGCGCGGCTCCGTCGCGGAGGATGCGATACGAGCGCTGAGCAAAGCGGCCGCCTGCCGGCCGATCTCGGCGCAAGGCTGCGCCACCAGCGTCAGCCGCGGCTCGAAACAATCGGCCCACTCGAAGTCGTCGAAGCCGGCAAGCGAAAGATCGCCCGGTATCGCCAGGCCCATTTCGCGGATCGCGCGGACTGCTCCGATCGTCGTCATGTTGTTGCCGGTGACCAAGGCCGTGGGCGGCGACGGCAAAGACAGTATGACGCGGGTCGATGCTGTCGCGGACGCGGTGTCTACGTTCCCGACCGACAAATAGCGCGGCAGGCAGTCAAGTCCGTTGCCGGCCAGGGAAGACCGGAACGCCTCGACGCGTTCGCGGGTCGTCGCCAAGCCCGGCTGGCCAGCGACGAAGCCGATCCGCTTGTGGCCGAAGGAGGCGACGTGATCGATAAGGGCTCGCATTGCCGAATGGTTTTCAACGCCGATCTGGTCGAAGCGCTCGTCGGCCAAGCGGTCTATCAAGACGCAGGGCAGCTTCTTCTCGGCCAGATAGTCGATCGCTCGCTGCGGCGCGCCCGATGGCGCCAGAATGACGCCGTCGACCCGCCGCTGATGGAACGCACGAACTACCGAAAGCTCGCGATCCGGGTCGTCCTGGGTGTCGGACAGGAAAACCATGAGGCCGAGACGCGCGCACTCGGCCTCCACTGCGCAGATGATGTCGGTGAAATAGGGATTGGAAATTGCCGAGATTGCCAGGCCGACGCTGTTGGTCGTCGAGACCTTGAGAGAGCGCGCCAGTTCATTAGGCTGATAGCCCATCGAGGCAATCACGTCGTTGATGAGCTTCGCCTTCTCGGGCGATACAAAACGGGTGCGGTTGACGACATGCGACACGGTCGAAACCGACACGCCCGCGCGGCGCGCCACTTCAGCCATTGTCGGCATGGCGGCTCGAATGGGGTGCTCGCAAGCGCTCCTCCCTCACTGTGTTTCCCATCCGCTCTTGTTCTGATTGGCGATTAGGCGAAACGATAATGCAATCGAAACGTTTGCGCAATCGTTTCGATGCTCAACATGCCGCAAACGAGATCAACGGCCGTTCCAGGTGATTGTCCGTAAGCGGGCAGCTGAGGCCGTTCAGCGCTGGTAATTCCATGGCATGAGGGCGTCGATATCGCTGTTTGGCCAGCCATTGGCA